>JALOMC010000049.1 GCA_025455665.1 Chitinophagaceae bacterium
CGATCATGAAGACCACCACGATCACGAAGCCCATGATCACCACGATGAAGAGCCCGTTCAAATAACTGCTGCGCTGTTTAAATTTCGCAGCCCCATGGCGCTGATGACCATGCCCCGCATGGTAAATGCGCAAACCAATATGCAGGCTGCGAACCCCGTAGTGGAGGTGCGCCGCCTGATGACACTGCTGAGCATAGGCGCCGATACACTGAAAGCCATCGGCGCCGGCATAATGCTGGTAAGTGCCCTCAGCATTTTTATAGCGCTGTACCTACGGCTGCAGGAGCGCCGCTACGAAATGGCCCTGCTGCGCAGCATGGGCTGCCCCCGCAGCGGCTTGCTTTGGCTGGTGCTGGGCGAGGGGCTGTTGATTGCCCTGGCTGGTACCGCCTTCGGGCTGGCACTCAGCAGGCTGGGCCTATGGTTGCTGCAAGGTCAGTCGGCCAGCGGTTTTCAGCTGCGCTTGCTACCCTACTGGCTGCCTGCCGAATGGTGGTTAGTTTTGCTTACCGTAGGTTTGGGCACGCTGGCGGCACTGCTGCCGGCTATCAAAGCCTTTGGACTCAATATTTCAAAAACACTGGCACATGAAGCGTAAGATGATGGTGATGGCAGCAGCAGCTATGGTGGCCCTGGCATTTCAGGCGCCCACTGCGCCGCTACTCACCTGGCGGGTATTGGAAAAAGTAGACTTTGAAGAAAAGTATGTGAAGGAAATAGAAGGCTATATGCTGTTTCCCAAGTTTCCGGCCGGTATAAAGCAGCACGATGGGAAAGTAGTACAGGTAGTAGGCTATGTGGTACCCATGGATAATACCGGCAACACCATTGCCCTGAGTGCTAACCCCTACGAAGCCTGTTTTTTTTGCGGCAAGGCCGGTCCGGCCAGTGTAATGACGCTGAAGCTGAAAAAGCCCGATAAGACCTACCGCATCGATGATTACATCGCCTTCAAAGGCAAGCTGCGGCTGAATAACAGCGATATCAACGAATTTTACTACATACTGGAGCAAGCCGAGCCACTGGGTAAAAAGTAGGTCCATGCTTCACGCATAGGCTGGCGTGCAGCTAGCGCAAAGTGCCGCCCGATGGAAACTGCCGAAAGCATTGCTTCACCGGCAGGCAAGAAAAGAAGTACTCATCGGAATAAGCCAAACTTCAGCGCCGCATGCCCCACCAGCCCCGATAGGTCGGCTTGGGTGAGGTGTCGGTACTGCACATTGCTCACAAACCGATAGCCTGCCCCCAGTTGAAGCCTTATATGCTTGTGGAGATTGACTTCGAGCAAGGCAGATGGCTCTACTTTAAAAAAGTTGGCTTCGCCAAAATTGGCTGCACCTGCTTCGTTGTCCAGCTCTATTTCACCCACGCCTACCAATACAGGAAAGCTGAGGTGCACCATTTTCTTAGCCCAGGCTGTGTACTCTACAAATCCACCGTAGGATCGATAATCCAGATAGGTATTCGGAGCTGTTTCGTTTTTGGGACGTATTTCACCCAGCGATGTATTGAAGTAGCCACCAATGCTCCACTGATTGCCAAGTGTAATGCCTGCCCGCACCAATAGTAAATGCGAAGCCGACCCGTCGATTGCTTTGGTTTGGTAGCCGGGAGCTACAAAAAATCCAAGCGGCTGTCTGCCCTGGCCCTTTCTATTGCCAAACAGCGTATTGGCTTTTGTACTGTCTTGTGCCAGCGATGTAGCAGCGGTGGCCATTAGCATCGCCAAAACCCACAGCGTTTTTCCATACTTACTCATGACGATGTATTCATTGCTTTCGGAAAACAAGAATATCGCCCTGGTCTTCAAAACGCAGTTCATTATTGGTCTGCGAAATGAAGTACCAATCATCGGTAAACTCTTGCAGGAAGGCATGCTGGTTGAAATTCATAGCCAGCTCTGTTTTGCCATCGTCGGTAAATACCAGATACGTGCCCTGATAAGGAACGGCACCGCCCGATACTTGTACTACTCCACCGGCACCAAAAGAAAAAACAAGTTGATTGAACTGAGCAGTTTTGTTTTGTCCGCCTTCGCGAAACTCGGCTACCCGCCAACCGCTGTGTTGGGTCATGGTGGAAGCCAATTGGCTGGCCGATATATTATTGCTGGCCGGCACGTCTCGTTCGCAGGCGGCTACCAGCAGCATCAGCCCAACACTGGCTAACCACGAATACAGTGTTCTTTTCATGTGCAAGATGTCTGATTTGTAGCAAAACTGCCCTGCCAATCGTTAATCAAAACCCAACAACGAGCTTATTCCTTTTTTCGAAATCACAGATTAACGCGGCTTTCAACGATGGGCCAAAGGCTAAGGCCGCTGCAGTGCCCGCCATAGCCGCGTAGCCTGCAGCCCCTGTGCGGTACTATAGCGCTGGCGCAGCTGCTGGTATTGCCGTAAGCGCTGTGCTGCTGCCTTGTACAAAGCTGAATCAATAGGCTGAGGCTGGTAGCCTTTGGGCACAGCGTAGGTAAAATAGCCCTTGGTACCGGCAAATACCGGGATGGCAAAAAAACTGCGTTCTACAAACTGGCCGGTGCTGTCTTGCTGGCGCCCTGCGTGTACAAAAAAATCGACGGCATGGCCCGGATACCCGAACAAGTAGCCATAGCTGCGCCAGCGGGTGTACTTGTGCTCATACTCGGTAGTGGCCAGCACGGTAGCCGGGTCGGCTGCACTGCTCAGGCCCAGTGCGGCATAAAACTCCTGACGGCTGCGCAGCAGCTGTGCCAATACCTGGCGACGTACTACGTACAGTTCGGCGTATTTGTAAATGCTGTCGGCCCGCTCAAAGGGATTGACCACAAATGCCCAATGATCATTGCTCAACTTGTTGGCCAGCTGTTGCCAGCGGTACAGGGCCTGCCGGGCCGAGTCTTGCTGGGCGGGTACCATACTCAGCAGCGGAAGGCGCTTTAGTTGTACGCTGCTCATAGGCTTCAGCGTATCGGCCAGGGTATACAGGGCTTCGTGGTCCAGTGCATAGGCCAGCAGGCTATCGGCCTCGCGGCGCTCCGTGGCCGATAGCTGCCGGTACTGCTGCCTGATGACCCGGCTGGCGGGCGTTGCGCAAGCAGCAGCCAGCAAAATCGTGAACAACACAATGGGCAACAGCGCAGGCTTTTTCATCAGAATTGCTTGAGGTAAGTAAGTTTCGAAATAACGCTTTGAGTACGCACCGGCAGGTTGGCAAAACTGTTTTCATTAAATACTACAAACAAAAAGCTAAGCGGTGCAAACTCCCAACTGCCACGCATGTTCCACCGGGTGCGTTTATCAAAGCTGTTGTACTGATAAAAGCCGCTGAGCTGAATACGCGGATTGACTGCCAGCCGGGTGCCAAGTGTAATCAGATCAATATTGGTGCTGGTTCTATTGATGCCCAGTTCCCGAATGGCATTGCGCTGATACTCGGCTGTAAAGGCGATGTGTGGCAGTGGCACCAGGCGCAGGCCAACATCGAGTGTACGCAGCCTGCCATCGTAGTAGCGACCAAAATTGTAAGTAGCCCGTGCTGATAGCTTCTTCGATTGGTCGGTCTGGTATTCTATTTCCTGCCGGGTGTAGCTATACCGGCCGGGCGCTACCGAAATGCCAATGGGCTCAAAAAAGAATTGCTCCCAGGTGGGTGTGATGGTATAGTTCAGCCGGGCACCACTATTGAAGAAGATAAACACGGGAAATATTTCAACACTCGCCGATTGAAACTTCCCATCATTTACGTTGTGATAAAGTTCAAGAAAAGCACCCGGATCCCAACGCCGTATCCATTTGCCCAGCCAGCCTTTGGGCCGCCATATGTAGTAACCGCCAGGATTGTGAAACACCACATTGTTTTGAAACACGAAACCCATGCCGGGCGTGTACTTACTCGTTACAAACTTGCTTTGATTGCCGAGGTAAAACTCATTTTTTTCGTAACCGATAAATACGCTGCCAGCCAGCCCAATGCTATCGGCACTATTGTTGCGGGCAGCTGACAGCATGTAGTTGATGGTCAGTTGATCCTTTGGACGAATCAGTCCATCAATGGTAAGCGTGGTATTGTTGCGTTGCAAAAAGCCACGTTCGGGTTTGGCCTCATCCAGCCGGTGCGTCAGCATGATACCCACGTTGTTTTGCTGTCCAAAGTTTTTGAGGTACCGCATCACGCCAAAGTTGGCAGCGCCCTGCTGGCTGGTAGCCCGCTGATGCACATACAAGGCGGCCAGTGTACGGCCCTGGCTGCGATCGGTGTAGCGCAGGCCAGCATCTATAGGTACCGGTTCGGCATTAAACTGTGTGTTCGACAGGCCAATAGAGCGGCTGAAAAACGGCTTGATATCTTCGTCATCGGCGCCAGCGTACACCCCGCTGTTTTCCAAAAAAAACTGCCGCCGTTCCGGAAAAAACACATTAAACCTGGTCAGGTTGTTCACGGCACGGTCTACATCGGCCTGCGCAAAGTCGGTATTGAAAGTGAAGTCCAACACGGCTTGCGGATTCACCGCCCATTTTACTTCGCCGCCGGCTTTCAGATTGTTGGTGCTGGTGCTACCACCTTGTGCATTGGTACTGCGGTTGTACTCGTGCAGCGTATAGGGCTGTACCCGCACATTGGCACTGGGGGGTGGTGTTTTCAATCCTTTCAGCCTGGCAGCGTACGTCATGCGGTAGGGGCTAAACGATTGCGGAATAGCAGGGAAAACGGTTTGTTCAAAATCGCGGCGGGCCAGCCGGGCCAGGGTAAGCCCCCAACCGAGGCTATCGGCCCCCTGGGTGTAGCGCAGGCTTTTGAAAGGGATGGCGAACTCGGCATAGTAACCGCTATCGGTCATGTGTGTACGTACCCGCCACAGGGCATCCCAGTCGTTGTCATTAAAGCTATCATCAAACACCTGCTTATCGCGTTGGTTGCCGTACGGTGTGGTCTGAAAGCTCATGCAATAGCGCCGCAGGTTTTGCGGATCGAGCTGTATGAAAAAAATGTCGTTTTCGCCGTAGGCAAAGTCGCGGCGGAGATCCTGTACCCGCACCCCTTTTTTGCCAATGCTGTCTTTGCAAAACACGCCAAAGTACAAATGGCGTTTATCGAACAGGATGCGTACTTCCGTGTGGTACAGGTATTGCCCTCCCTGCCGCGGCTCTTGTCTGAAAAAATCGGTAACAGGCCTGGCTGTTTGCCAGGCAGCTTCTGTCAGCTTTCCATCAATGGCTATCAGGCTTTGCGTTTCGGTAGCATACAGCACCGGCGGCTGGGCTGGTGGCGCAAAATTGCCGGACTGTGTACTATCGGGTTGGGCCTGTACCAGCAGGGCCGCCAGGCATGCCCATAGCAGAAGGCATTGTTTTCTCATGATCAGTGTGCGGAGCAGTGGCCAGCTTTGGTGACGACTGCAAAACTGCCGGCTGCCCGCCAATTGGAAGGGTTAAAAATGGGCCAGTGGTACCCAGATAGCTCATCCTGGCTATGCTTTGGCGCCCCGCCGTCTGCTATTGAGCAGTGCTCCCAGCACAGCGGGCAAGGCCAGCCATAGCAACAGGGGGCCCCAGGGCTGGCGGCCGGCTGCTAACTGAATGGCCGGGGCGCCGGGCATTTGTTGCAGGTGCTGGCGGGTGTAGTGGCTATCCAGTATCATATTGTCCCACATGTGATGAAAGCGCTGTTGTTTGTAGGCCAGTACCTGCTGCTCAAATGCTACTTGCTGTACAGCGGTAGTGTGGGCGCTTTGGCTAAAGCTGCGCAGGGTAGCTGCCGCGGGATTTACCCAAAACGCAGCCGCTTGCTGATCTGCCTGTTGCAGTATCTGCTGACTCATTTGCTGGTGCAGGGCCCGCTCTTGCTGCATCGTGATACCCACGTACGCATAGCTACGCATCATCGTTTGCCGCACAATGCCTGTGGTATCCTTTGCATATTCGGGGTAGCGTTCGGCGGTTATGCGCTGGTGGCTGTCCAGCGGCGCATTCCAGGCGGCTTCCGGTATATCTCTGAATTCGGCAATGGCCACCGCTGTATCGCCGGTATCGCGGGCCTCCTGCAGTGTATTGAACAGACCGGGAACTATCACCAACAGGAGTAGCCAGCTGGCCAACAGGGCTACCAGGTTTTGCATACTGCTAAAGCCACGAGAAAGGATGAGCCAGCCCAGACTGAGCCACAAGCCAGTGTACAGGATGGCTGCCAGCAACCACTGCCACAGCTGCGGTGCGGGGCTTGCCTGCCCTTGCAGCCAGCCCACCGCGTAGCCCAGTGCTACCGAAAGGGGCAGCCACGCTGCTACCCACCTAAACAACAGCCTGCTAAACAATGCAGCCTGCACCCGCTGTCGGGTAGCTACCAGCCACAGCCGATCGATGCCCTGTTCACGTTCGGCCGACATCAGGTTGTAACTAAGGCCAATGAACAATAGAGGAAAGAGAAACAGTACGAAGAACCCGAGGTCAAACGAGCCGGCCAGCAACTGCATGGGATTGCGAAACTCATCAAAGTCGTTGCTGAAAATGGGTTGCGTCATCCGTGCCGACTTGTGTAGCGGCAGTACGTCGGCCTGCCCTACTGTGAGCACTGCCAGTGGCGATAAGGGCTTGCTCACCACGGGCTTCAGGCGCCAGTCGAGTGTAAAGGGCGTTTCCACTGCGGTGCGTTCGCTACCGGGCTTCAGGGTATCCAGCTCTGCTGCTACGCTATTGTAGCCGGCCTGGGTGGCCACCGCCAAACTATCGGTAGCCGCTTGCTGGTATTGGTACCAGCGCCGCCCATTTTCTACACTCCAAATGGCCACTATGCCAAATACGAGCAGCGCCAGCAGCAGCAGTTTATTGCGCAGCAGCAGTTGTAGTTCCAGTTTCCAAACAGCGGTTGTCATAAGTGTTAGCCGAAAAAAAGAATCATGAAAAGGAAGCAAAACCGGTTGTTAGCCAATGCGGTATAGTCGCCGTGCCAGCCAGCCCAGCCAGCCCAGGCCCAGCAGTAGCCAGCTGCCCATGGCCACCCACTCCACCCGGTACCAGCCAAGGGTGGTGGCCAGCCGCGGCTGCTGGTAAGCAAAGTCGGGGATAGTGCGCCAGTAAGTGCTGTCTACCGTCCAGTCCCAATCGCCGGTTTTGCTGCCGCCATAAGCCATTTTTTCGTTCAGGTTTTTCATCAGCATGCGGCGATAGTTTTCCGCATCCTCCAGTAGTTGCAACTGGTGGCGATAGTCGCTTTGGGCCAGGCCCATGCTCATATTGCGCAGCGCCAGATAGGGGTTGGCAAAAGCCGCCCAGCTACTCACCCGGTTCTGGTCATCCAGGGTTTGCCTGATACGGGCAAAATGCTTGTCGTATACCAGGTTGCTGTATTCCTCATCGGCCAGCATGATGAGCCCGTCGCCATTGATGGGTAGTTCTTCGCGGGTCTTTACCTGGTAGCGTTTCAGCAGCGAGTCTTCAAAGGCGGCGATGTGTTCATCGGCGGGGTTGTGGCCGTCGATGCCTTTTTTGCGGTCGTCGGCCAGCGCTTTATTAAACTGCTGGCGGTGTTCCAGCGGATGCAGGCTATCGGCCGCGTTGGCCACCAGCCGGGGCATTACTATCATCCACACAGCCCAGGCAGCCAGCTGTAGTGTAAGCGAGCTGCGGCTATCGGCCGCCGCGGCCGACACTGCCACCGATAAGGTACTCAGCAGCACCGCATACAGTGCGTAGCTGCCCAGCCAGCTGGCCAGCCAGCCTGCAGGCAGGCTATTGCTGGCACCCATGGCGTAGTAAAATGCATATTGAGTGAATACGCCCAACACAGTCACCGCCAGTGCCAGGGTAGCTACTGCCATTGTTTTGCCAGCCAGGTAGCGGCCGGCCGACAGGCCTTGTGCAGCTACCAGCCGCAGCGTTTGCTGTTCGCGGTCGGTACTTACCAGCCCAAAGCCTGCCAGTATGATGAAAAGGGGCAGCAATACCTGCAGCACCCAGGCCATGCTGAAATCGCCAAAGCGACTCATTTCCGTGCGTTGCTGGGCGGGGCTGAACAGCGGTTCGTTTTGCTTGTGGGCCTCCAGCCGTAGCAAGCCGCCGGCAAATGGCCTGATGCCCTGATCGAGCACCTGCATACCGCTCACCGGCTGAAAAACAATGTGGCCGTAGTGGGCGCTGCTGTGCGGATTTTGGGGTCCTTGCCCCAGCCATGCCTGCCGCATGGCCTGGGTGGCTTGTGCATGGGCCTGCGTACGGGCCAGGTGCACCCGGGCGCCATTCCAGCTTACCAGGCCAAAAAGCAGTACCAGCACTGCCAGCATCCACTGAAGGTAGCGCTGCCGCATGAGCTGCTTGAGGGTGTAGCTATAAACAGTAAACATGGTCTAAACGGTTTCGAGGTAAAGTTGCTGCAGGGCATCGGCCGTAATGGCGGCTGTATCCAGTTCGTGCACCAGCCGGCCGCTTTTCATAATGCCAATGCGATGCCCCACTTGTACAGCATTGAAAATATCGTGGGTGGCCATGAGTACTGTGAGGCCTTCGGCGGCCAGCTGTTTTACCAGCTGGGTAAATTCGGCCGTGGCTTTGGGATCGAGCCCGCTGGTGGGCTCGTCCATTAAAATGACGCTGGCCTGGCTGGCCAGTGCAATAGCGATGCCTACCTTTTGGCGCATGCCCTTGCTATAGCCTGCCACCCGCTGGGTATGGGCTTCGGCCTGCAAGCCGGCTTTTTGCAGCAGCGCTGCCAGCTGGCTGGCCGGGTGCCGGTGGCCTGCCAGGCGACTGAAAAAGTCGAGGTTTTCAAGGCCGGACAGCTGGGGGTACAGCTGTACCACCTCGGGTATGTAGGCTACCCGGGCGCCGGGGCTGCCGGCCGGCTCATTCATAATGCGGGCCTCGCCGCTACTGGGGCTGGCAAAGCCCAGCAGCAGGTTGATGGTGGTGGTTTTGCCGGCACCGTTTTGACCCAGCAAGCAGTAAACTTGTCCGGGCGAAATGGCCAGGTTCAAAGCGTTCAGAGCCAGCTGGTGGCCGTACTGTTTGGTGAGCTGGCGAGCCTCAATTGCGATCATGAGCGAAAAAGATTGAATTCCGAAAGTAGCTGTTTTTGAAACAAAGTTGCAAAAAGGGCGATTTCGATCACGGGCTACCAGCTACAGCAGGCCTATCACGGGATGGAGGGTGGCTGCATACGGCCACCGGCTATATTTGTAGTCTACCATCTGTTTCACTCCATTGATCACCTACGTTGTCATTCTGGTATTGGCGCTACTGCTCACCGGCTTTTTTGCCGGCATCGAAGTGGCTTTTGTGACTACCAATAAACTGAGTATAGAGCTTAAGAAAAAGCAGGGCAAGCGCAGTGGTGTGCTCATCAGCGAGCTGATGGAACAGCCTTCGCGGTTCATTGGTATGTGCCTCATTGGGTTCAACCTGTTTTTGGTGCTGTACGGCCTGCTGGTAAGCCACTTGCTAAGCCCGCTGCTGCAGCTGATAGCCATCAATGATGAAGCGACGAATTCGGTACTGGCGCTGGCGGTGCGGGCTGTGATAGGTGTGATGCTGAGCAGCCTGCTGGCACTGCTGGTAGAGTTTGTGTTCAAAGCCGTATTCAGGGCAAAAAACGATGCCTTGTTGAGCTTTTTTGCCAGTCCGGTGGCATTCTTTTTTCGGCTTTTTGAGCCGGTGAGCCGCCTGCTGGTAAGCGTGTCTACCTGGATATTGAAATACGTGTTCAATGTGCGGATGGATGATCCGCGGCGGCCCTTCAGCCGCATTGATCTGGAGCACTATTTTCAGCAGACCAAAGAGGTGGAAAGCGAGAATACGGAACTCAACAAAGAGCTGTTTGAAAATGCCCTGGGGCTGCCGGGGGTGCGCATACGCAGCTGCCTGGTACCCCGCAAAGAAATAGTAGGGGTAGAGCAAACGGCCACGGTAGACGAAGCCCGCCGCAAAATGATAGATACCAAGCTGAGCAAGCTGTTGGTGTACGATCAGAACATTGACAACATTGTGGGCTATGTGCACCAGCTGGATTTGTTTAAAAATCCGCCGACGCTGCAAAGCATCCTGATGAGCATACCAGCCGTGCCCGAAACCATGAGCGTAAGCGACCTGATGAGCAAAATGACCCGCGAAGGCAAGAGCATGGCCTGGGTGGTAGACGAATTTGGCGGTACCGCCGGCATTGTAACCATGGAAGACCTGCTGGAAGAAATATTTGGTGAGATACACGATGAGTACGACACCGAAGAATTTGTAGAAAAGCAGCTATCGGCTACTGAATACATTTTTAGTGGCCGGCTGGAGATAGACTACCTGCAGGAAAAGTTCGGGCTGCATTTTGAAGAAGCCCCGTCTGAAACGCTGTCGGGTTTTGTCATCAATCACCACGAGGGCATCCCCAAGCTGGGCGAACGCATTATCATAGACGACTACCAGTTTGAGATACTGAACATGGCCGACACCCGCATAGAACTGCTGAAGCTGAAGGTGCTGGGGTAGTAATGCCTGAGCCATGCACTCCCGCAGAAGAGAGCACTACCTCAGTCGAAAGAAGTAAGACAACGCAGCTACCCTTACTTGATAAGGGGTCGCCTTGCTGCATGACGAACCGCTATGATAAAGACATCGGATTGGCTGATCTCGTACACGATGAGGTAAGGAAAAA
>JALOMC010000050.1 GCA_025455665.1 Chitinophagaceae bacterium
TTACAACTTTCGCAATACAGGCATCACTATCAACATTCGCTTGTACAAACCCTTTCAGCGGTGGCACCACACGCTGGCTCAAAACGGTATCCTTTTCGAATTCAACTGGCATACCTGGCACCGTGGCTGGCTCAATATTCGCCAACCCCGTTTCAATTTTCAGAAGGCATCGCTGTTGGAGCTCAGCATGTACCTGTCGGCCATTTTTATGAGCGAACCATTCGATGAGGGCAGCATTGAATTTTATTTCAATAACAAGACACTGGAAAAAATCATGCAGGCTATCCGGCATCAAACCATCGGCATCCGACAATAAGCCGACACCGTTAGCAGCTATTTAAATGGTATTTATTTCGCCTGCAAACCAGTTTCTGCCCGCACCTGCAATCATCAGCTAACTTATTTTCACACAAACATGTGATTGTTTGTGAAGGCAACTCAATAAGCTGTTTTTCAATTAGTTAAGTCACAATTCAACCCTTGCCGCTCGTCCGCCAAAAAGCTGCATCGACGGCACCAATATGCCGCTGACACATCAGCCGCTTCACCACTCATCTATCTCGAGATAATTTTACCTCGTCATCTCGCAGCCTACTTGCCCGAGCTCAAGTAAGCTCCCGAAACACAGGTTTCATAAAATAAAAAAACAATTTTCTATTCTCTGGTTGTACGCACCCCTGCCTCACACCCCTACCTGCCAGCTTCCATTTCAACACACCAAAAACAACCATATCGATGAAACACTCATTTGCAGCCATTGGGCTGCTGCTTTCTCTTTGTGCCCATACACAAACCACGCAGGCGGTACGTGGCATAGTGGTAGATCAGGTACTGCAAACACCACTGGCCGGCGCTACCGTCACTATCAGTGGCACGTATCAGCGAACCGTATCCGATAGCAACGGCAATTTCCGTTTTTCCAAAGTAGCGGTTGGCATTCATCAATTACAGGTAAGCTACGTAGGCTATAAGACCGGCACCCTCAATAATCTGCAGGTGATATCGGGCAAAGAACTGGTGGTGACCATACCGCTGGAACTGAGCGTGCAGCATGAAACGCAAGTGGTAGTGAAAGGCAGCAACAAAAAAAACAAGCCGCTGAACGACATGAGCCTCGTCAGTGCCAGAGCCTTCACGGTAGAAGAAACGCAGAAGTATGCAGCCGCGGTAAACGATCCGCTGCGCATGGCTACCAACTATGCCGGCGTGGTCAGCGCCGATGATGGTGGCAACAACATTGTGATAAGAGGCAATGCCCCCAATGGCCTGCTGTGGCGCATGGAAGGCATCGATATTCCCAACCCCAATCATTTTGCTAATAGCGGTGCCAGCGGTGGCGGTATCTCCATTCTGAGTGCGCAGTTACTGGCCAACTCCGATTTCTTAACCGGCGCATTTGCCGCCGAGTACGGCAATGCCAGCAGCGGTGTATTTGACCTGAAACTGCGCAAGGGAAACAATGAACGCCGCGAATACACCTTACAAGCAGGCTTGCTGGGCCTGAATGCAACCGCAGAGGGGCCTTTCAAGAAAAAAGGTAAGAGCAGTTATCTCATCAATTACCGCTACTCTACCCTGCAGCTACTGGCGCAAACAGGACTCAACATTGGCATTGGTGGTACCGATTTTCAGGACTACGCTTACAACGTTTATTTGCCTACCAAAAAAGCCGGGCAATTCACTTTGTTTGGCTTTGGTGGATTCAACAAGCAGGATGCTGATGCAAAAAAAGACCCTGCAGAGTGGGAAAGCGAAGGCGACCGCTATGGTTTTCGGTGGAAAGGCAATACGCTGCTCAAAGGCGCTACACATCAGGTGCACCTTGGCCGCCGCACCTTATTGAAATCGGCCCTGGCCTGGAGCCAGGCGAAAGTAGCAACTCAAACCACCTACCAGCAGCAAAATGGCCGTGCCGATATTCACCATAATCAAACTCATGACACCAAACGCTGGACTCTTAGCAGCACCCTGCATCACCGCATCAGCCATGCGCACCAACTGCGAGCCGGCTTCATTGCCAGTCAAATAGACTTCAACTACTACCAGCAAGAAAAAAGCAATGTAACCGCGCCATTGGTAAAAGTGATGGACGTGAAAGACAACACCCAAACCATACAAGCCTTTGCGCAATGGCAGGCCCGTCCGTCGGACAAGTGGACCCTTAACGCAGGCCTTCACTACCTGCGATTGCAGCTCAATGGCAGTCAGGCCATCGAACCCAGAGCAGGCGTACGCTACCAACTATCCAACACAGCCAGCCTATCGGCCGGCTACGGCCTGCATAGCCAGGTACTGCCCATGGGCGTATATTTTGGGCAGCAAGCGGGCACACCTGCTGATAAGTTACCTAATCGTGAGCTTGGCTTTACACGATCGCACCACTACATATTGGGCTACCAACAGCAACTGGGCAGCAAATGGCGCAGCAAAGTCGAAGTATATTATCAGCACCTGCAAAACATACCAGTGGGCAACAGTGACACCAGCACCCTTGCCAGCATCAACCTGCAAGATGGATTTGTGACCGACCAACTGGTAAACAAGGGTAGCGGCCGCAACTATGGCATCGAACTTTCCCTGGAGCGCCACCTCGATCATCATTTTTATTTCATGTGGAGCAATAGCCTATTCAGATCGCTATATACAGCACTGGATGGCAAAGAACGCAGCACACGATACGATGGCCGCTATGCCAGCAATTTGATAGTTGGCAAGGACTTTGTACAAAAACAAGGGCGGCGCACCTTCGGCATCAACTTCAAACTGGTGTACGCAGGCGGCTTCCGCCATACACCCATCAATGAAGTACAATCGAAAGCCAAAGGCTACACGGTTTATTTCGAAGACAGAGCTTTTGAAATGCAGCTGCCCGCCTACTTCCGCAGCGATATCAGGCTCAGCATGACCTGGAACAAGGAACGCCGCACGAATACGCTATCGCTGGATATTCAGAACGTAACCAACCGGCAAAATGTATTTGGCTACTACTACGATCAAACAAAGCAAAAGATAGTCACCGGCTACCAGGCTGGCATCATCCCGGTCATCAACTACAAGATTGAATTTTAATCACTCAATAAAAAACACACCATGAAACAAATTCTCACCCAGGGAATCCTGGCCCTGACCCTGCTGGTTGGTACTACCGCCTGCCAAAAAGATGCCCTTCGCGGCGAAGGCAATACCGTGACAGAAACACGTGCAGTGGCTGCTTTCAATGCAGTAGAAATTTCGGGCAACCGGCAAGTTGAGATCATTAAGAGCAATGAAAGCAAGGTGGAAATAACGGGCTATCAAAACCTGGTAGCCGCCTACAGTGCCCATGTCAGCAACGGCCGGCTTCGATTCGAATTTCCTGACCATACCCGTGTTCGGAACGATAACATTCGCCTGAAAATCTATACGCCCTCCCTCAGCAGCATGGTACTAAGCGGCAACAATACAGTACAGGTAAGCAACGGCTTTATTGGTACAAGTATGGAATGCAGGCTAAGCGGAAGCGGTGAGGTGAATTTCTCCGGCGGCTTGTTTACCAATCTCGCTATCAACATAAGCGGCAGTGGCACCGTAAATGCGCAGGCAGCCACAGCCACGCATGGCCGGGTAGATATAAGTGGCAATGCCACCATAGAGGTAAGAGCAACCGAAACGCTGCGAGTGGCTATCAGTGGCGATGGCGAAGTGTACTACCATGGCAATCCGGTGCTTACTCAACAAATTTCAGGTCGTGGTCGCATTGTAAAACGCTAGCCACTACCAGGCACCGTGCCACTATACCAACGAAAGAATAAGCCGCCCTGCTGCTGCCAGCTGCATGCAGAAGGGCGGCTTTCGAATGATGACAACGGAATAAGCGGAATGACTATGCCGGCACAAAATCATTGGCATGGGCATCGTATTTCATACCAAAGCGGCCTTGCGCCAGCAGTGAAGCGATGGTATTCTTCAGGGTCCGGATCCTATCGGCATAATTCACTTCGCCAATTTGGGTAAGATTTTGATAGGCCCGATTGTAATTGCCATTTGTGTTCAGCGCTGCCGCTATCCGATCATTTTTGGCCCTGCCCTGGTGCCTGATATCTGCTACCATGAGGCATACCCTGGCAGGAGCACCATGCAGATTAAACCGACGATGGTATTCCGGTAGTTTCTCCTTCATATGAGCAACGGCCGTATCTACCTGCAACTGCCGGTGCGCCGCATCTTGCTGTGCCCAGTGCACCATACGAGCCGAGCAAATGAGTTCCTGCCTTTCAATGTCGTTCAAGGTAGGATTGAAATAGTTCATCAGGGCTTCGGTACTGGTGTCGGATTCCAGCGGGCTGATCACCCCATTATCTGACCGGTAGCAAACACGATTGTTTTGCAACACAAGCCGCGGAAAATAATCGGTAGCAGCGGGCAGCTGCAAAAGCCTGCGGAGAAAAATGACGAAATCACCATTGGGCACATGCGCAGCATATTGCATAAAAGTGAAGGTGAACTTCGCTCTGTCATAGGTATTCAGGCAAAAAAAAGAACCCTTGCTTTCTGCCATGGCCGTGGGGTACAGAAACCACGCCCAAAAACCATAAGGTGCTTCGTACTCGGCTGGCTGGTATACCAAGCCCTGCTGTGTGCTGGTATTATACAGCCCAAAATGGCCGAGGTAGCTGGTGCGGTAGCCTATCACAAAGCGCCCTTGCTGACTGCTGCTTAGTTGACCATGGTACACGGTGCGACCGTTGGCCAGCGTACCGCTGGAAATTGTAAAATCGTGTGGCATAAATGGTGGATTGAAATGATACCGCCTGAAGGTGTAAAACAAACCCGACAGGTACAAGCGTAAAACCACGCGGACGAAAAAAAAGGAGCCCGGTAAGGGGCTCCTGTAGTCATCTTTTAAACTGGCTATTCATTCACCGACAAACGAAACTCGAAGCACTCAGCCGGCGGTTCATTTGTTTCCCACGGGCGCCGTAGCTCCAGCTTTACAACAGTGCCAGGCAGCTTTCGTAGCAGCTTCATTTCAATACAGGCCGTACCTGCCGCCCCCGGCTGGCTGCCAGCGGGCTGAAAGCGGCGGCTCACCTGCCAGGCGGCATGCGGGGCCAGTTGCCAAACAAAGCCGGTGGTGCCATTCTCGGGCAATTGTATTTCCAGCACATCGCCCACATGTAGCTGCACATGCTGGCCGCCTTGCTCCTTCCTGATCACTTTTTTTGCCATCGCTGCTGTTGTCGGTGTAAAGGTATTACCAATTGTAAATCTCTACCACCTGATCATTGTCGAGCAGCACATTCACCGGCGATTGTGTTTCCAGTGCACTGGCAGCTACCATACAAATGGCGGTCACGCTGGTATCGCTGGCCGGATTTATTTTTTTCCAGCCCAAATCGGTAATACCGATCCATGCATTCCGGGTTTCGGCTTTGCTCCACAAAGCGTTCACCTTTTTGTTGTTGTGCCAGGTGCCGGCTCCAAATGCATCTTTTACGCCGGCTGCTGCCTCTTGCGTGTTAAAGGAGTCGAACGGCGTGCTTTGTCTGGCACCTGCATCGCTGGTGGCTGCTTCAGCGGCAGCCGCCGGCAGGCTTTGTGTGGGCTGGTTGGCACCCCCGGTGGTAGCTGCTGCAGGCTGCATAGCTGGTTCATTTTTCTTGGTTGACATATTGCTGTGTTTTTGAAAGTGTGAAACAAAAATGGAACCACATCAAGCGTACACCTCTGTAATTTGGTTAGCACTGTTGATGTAGACCGATACATTCCGACGGGCAGTTTTGGCAGCCGCCAGTTGCGTCAGCAGCAAATAGAAGTTGGTATCGTTGCTATCGCTGATGCGACGCCAGCCTTCATTGCCCAGGTAGGCCCATGCATTGCGGGCCGATGAATTGGCCCACAAACCGCGAACAGCCACATTGCGCACCCAGCCTGACAGGTCTACTTCATCGATGCCATACATTTCGCTATCGATACCTACCTGACCGTAGCCAATGCGGAAGAATCCACTTTCGCCAAAACCCGTACCCCAGCTGTTTTTGCAAATCCATGCCTGCTGCGCATCGTTGTAGCCCACGCAACACACACAGTGGCCACCACGCAGTTGCCCGGGATTGCTGCTTTTGCGATACACGCCACTGCGGTACGCATAAAAATCATCGTACACCGTATAGCAGGCAATGACGGCTCCCTTGGTACTGATCCAGTCTTTCATAGCCTGAATAGACGTCAGCTTGGTGTAGCCTTTGATTTTTGTGAGGCGGTTTTGCCAATCGGCACAGCGGCCTGTACAGTTCTGATCACCAGCGGTGTATGGATAGCAAGCTTCGTCTACCACGCCGGTATTTTTATAATGGTCCAATGCTTTGTGCGGCCACCAGCCATTGGCACATGTACGGCCTTCGCTGCGGGCATGGCAGTAGTACAGGTGTGCTTCAGAGTGATCAACAGCTGCTGAGGCTCCCTTCTGTACTTTGTAGCGTGTTTCGACCGCCGCCACGGTGCCAAAGGCCACACAGCTACCACAGCCACCCTGGTTTTTTACAGGCGTTACATAGTTTTGACCGCCATGGTTCCGCCAATCAAAGCTGGCAGGCGCACCAAAGCCGTCGCTACTGCTCATGGCACCCTTCAGCGCCATAAAAGATGACAAATTCATGGCACTGATACCTTCCTGCTCTTCCAGGCTGGGTTCGTCGGGGCCGGGAGTGTAGCCCAGCAATACATCTTGCTCGGCTTTCGATAATTCAAAGATGGGATTACTGCCGGCAGTCCAGGTACTTTGGTCTGCCTCCAGGGCAGCCTGAAGCGCTGCCAGCGCTTTTTTGTCTGACATAGGAGTAAAGTTTGAGAAGTGAGAAAATGAGTACAGGCATCGGCAGGTGAGTACTCATGAAAATGAGCAACCAACAGGTACCGACGAATCATCCGAAAAAGCACCAATAAAAATTGGCAACAAGCAAACATGTTTGACAACAAGGAGGCCATGGCGCATCCGTTGTTGTAATTGATATCGGTACCAATGTAGTAGCAAGTACCGGCGCTTGCAAGCGAAGAAATACGTCAGCGCATGAAATTTCTGTAAACAGCCGGCCGTCAGAAGCCGCTAATGCATGGCAAAGCACTACACAACATGTTGAACTACAATTGCTGCATGCCATTTGGCAGCAGATAAATTCACTCCACCCCCACTCACAATTTCTTGACCCTTGTCAAGTATATTTTTTGCAAGGCGAATGACAATACGTACAGAAGCCGCCGCATCAGGATCGAAATGCCGGCACATGAGTACCGGTAACGGCACCGGCGGTGGGTATTGTGCTGGCAATGCCCGAAAGTGCACGGTCAGTTCGCTGCCGATGCACTTCTTCCAACCGCTGCAGTTGGTACTCGTAGGCTGTCTGGCGCCAGGTCATTTTGAAAACAATGACCAGGAACTCCAGTAAAAACATGAGGGCGGTAAAGAGTCCATAAATGATCATCATGTACAGATCGGAGCCAATCAGTGCAAACAACGCCTTGATGCGTAGTAGCAAACTACTCATGTTGAATCGGTTAGCAGCATCAGCTTCGGCCTGCTGCTGTACCTGCTGTGCAGCCAGCTCAGCTTGCTCCAATTGCGCCTGCCATTTATCAAAAAGGACTTTGGCATCCGCTGCCTGTGCCTGCTTCAGTCGGGTCACCTGGTCTACCCCACGCTGCCCCGAGCCACCGGTTCCATCGGCCTCTTCACGAGCCACTTTTTCTAACTGCTGCCACTGCTGCATGGCCTGCTGTGCCTGCAGGCGTAGTTGCTGCTGATTGCGGCCTTGCCAAAACTGCGCCAGGGCAGCCTCACCGCTTCGCTTCACCCAAGCCTGCTTTTCTACCTGCATTTGCTGGTCTATATCAGCCGCAAACACCACTTCATCCACCACTACCGCACCCAGCAAAGCCGTGCACATGCCTACCAATACCCTGAAAAAAACCAGCCAGCCATTGCCACGGGCCATTACTATCAACCGCTCAATGCTGAAAACAATAGTGCCGGCTACAATGGCAGTCAGCAAGCTGGCCCACACCGATGCTTTTAATACCGAATACGCCAGCATAAAAGATGCGCCGGTCCACACCAGGGTAGGTACCAGCAGCGCTATGGCCATGGCCAATACTTTACGCCTGCTTTCGGGCGTGCTTTGTGCCAGCCGCTCATACTCATCGCCGGTAATGCGGCATGCCAGTGGCAATATTTTACTCATACAAAATGGAATCTTGGATAAAGAATCAGAGTAGTGTGTTGACACCACCCAGTAAATCGGCCTCATGCTGATGCTGTCTTGTCCCCGTCAAGAAACCATCTTTGTACGCTATCATGACAGGCACCAACCACCCTTCATGGTCTACACTCAGCTCCAGCTGCTTTCCAATATCGTTATGCATGCTTTGCAGTTGTCGCATCCGGTGTTTGATCTGAGCTTCCATCACCAAATCGATGCCCTGCACTTCCAGTAAATGCATGTCCAGCTCGTGCACCTGGCTCTGCAGTTGCGCCTGCACCGATTGAAGCCGATGACGATAATCGGCGATGATGGATTGCAGCCGGCTATCGCGGCGCTGCAACGAAGGAAAATGCAATGCATCCTGATGCCCCTCCTTCCGCCAGTCGTGCTCCAAAAAACTGCGTACCAGCTCGGGCCGCTGGTATTGAAAGGTGATAGGATACACAGTGCGGCCCGCATCAGTAGCGGCAGGCAGTGCAGTATTGGTAGTATCGGGGTTGCTGTTGGCATCAGACTTGCCAAACCATTTTTTGAAAAAGGTTGCCATACAAATGGGGGTTTGAAAGAATGGGACTGCAAACTGGCAGCATGCGTTGAACGTCGCCTGTTGCCCGTTTCGTATTTAAAGTAGACTGTTTCGCAGCCAGGTGTAAGCCAAAATTTTATAAACGGTAAAAACAGCAGCTTCCAAAGGTCATTACAGGATGAAGCATTTATTAGTCCCAGCTTTCATTGGCTGAGAATTATATGTTACAAGTTTCAATCGTCACAATACGCAAGCACCCAATACTGGATCATGCAGGTGACTGAAGACTGGCTATCTCATCATCACATGGCCCGAAAGCAGGTGCGGCCATCACCCATTTTCTGGTAATAACTGCCGCCGGGCAATTGGACGATACGGCAACGTCTCAATGCCAGCGAGATTAACCAGGCATGGGCTGTTTGCCGATCATCAAGGGTTTATTATTTGTATGCCGCCGCTGTGGCCTTCGAAAACCCTGATGACAAAACTTAACGGTGATGTTGTTTTACATTTCGTTAGCGAATACCAGATACCAGCCGTTGAATTTCTGCCGTTTATAGCGGTACTCATGGCTGAGAAGACCTCCATTTTCATCACCCCATATTAGCCGAAAGGCACCTGCTAAACAACATGCGTACCCTGCTACCCCTGGCCTTGCTATGGGCCAGTCTCCTTGTCGTTGGCTGCCGCCAGCATTCCAATGTATCACCAGCGTCCACCGCTGCCACAGCCGACAGTTTGCCGCTGCCAGCCGGCACAAAACTGGATGCATACCTGCAACGCTTTAATAACACCCGACAGCAATACCGGGCCAGTATGCAGCAAAAACAAATCAGGATACAAGGCAGGCAAGGAACAAGGTTTGTCATCAACACAGCCGATCTGCAAACCACCGATGGCAGTGCGTTGGCCGATAGCATTGATATCACGCTGATGGAACTGCACAACCAGCAACAGTTACTGTTGGCCAATGCCCCCACCGTATCCAATGGCAAACTGCTGGTATCGGGCGGGGCTGTTTACATCCACCTTTCAAGCCAGGGAAAAACGGTACAACTGAAGCCCGGCAAAACTTATAAGGCAGCATTTCCGACGTTGCGTCGGCAGAATATGCGCTTGTTTTATGGCGATACTTCTGCAGGCACACTCAATTGGGTAGCAGCAGCCGACAGCTTTCGGCTACCAGCCGAAGTACCCGATACTGTGATAGCTGAGGAGCAGGTAGTAGAAGACCTGATTGTATCATTTGAGCTAACCGGCGATACCGCCAGAATGGCCATGGATACCATGAGCAAATCGGTGTTTGAAAAAAGAAAGAAAACCGGCCAGCGGGAGCAAGCAGCGCTCAAAGCTGAACGAGCAACTTTTGAAAAGCAGAAAGCCAGGAGAAAACAGCGGCTGGAATATTCGGAAATCAGCCTGCAATCTTTTGAATGGATTAATTGCGATGATTTTGTTACAAGTAACGTCTTCTATAGAATAAATATACCAGTAAGTCTATCACTAGAGCCGCTGGCCGAGTATCGCACCTACCTTGTGTTTCATGAGATAAATGCAGTGATGTCGACACAAGTGTATCATTATTCTGGTAAGGATAGTACCTCGGCAATATTCGACCAGATTCCAGCTGGCTATACAGTACAAGCCGTGTCGGTAGCTGTTACCCACAACCAACTGTTTGCCGCCATGTCGGCCCCGTTCCGAACCGGATCGGCGCCGCCGGCCCTCAC
>JALOMC010000382.1 GCA_025455665.1 Chitinophagaceae bacterium
CAGGGCCTTACAGAGGTGTATGTGCACGCCTTTACCGATGGCCGCGACTGCGACCCCAAAAGCGGGCTGGGCTTTTTGACCGAGCTGCAAGCCCACCTGAGCCAAACCGTGGGGCAAATAGCCACCGTAAATGGCCGCTACTACGCCATGGACCGCGACAAGCGCTGGGAGCGGGTAAAGCTGGCCTACGATGCCATGGTAAACGCCGAAGGCGCCACTGCTACCGATGCGCTGGCAGCCGTGGCTGCTTCGTACGAAGCTGGCATTACCGATGAGTTTATCAAACCCACCGTCATCACCAATGCAGCCGGCCAGCCCATTGCCAAAATAGCCGACGGCGACGCCGTGCTGGTCTTCAACTTTCGCACCGACCGCTGCCGCGAAATAACCGAAGTGCTGACCCAACGCGACCTGCCCGAGCATGGCATGCACAAACTGCAGCTGCACTACACCACCATGACCGAGTACGACAAAAGCTGGAGCGGGGTGCATGTAGTGTTTGCCACCGATAACCTGAACAATACCCTGGGCGAAGTGATTGCGGCGCATGGCCTGAAGCAGATCCGCATTGCCGAAACCGAAAAATATCCGCACGTTAGTTTCTTCTTCAGCGGTGGCCGCGAAAAAGAATTTGAAGGCGAAAAGCGCATCATAGTGCCCAGCCCCAAAGTAGCCACCTACGATTTGCAGCCCGAAATGAGTGCTCATGAAGTAACGGCTACGCTGCTGCCCGATATCGAAAGCGAAGCGTACGCTTTCATCTGCCTCAACTTTGCCAATGCCGATATGGTGGGCCATACCGGTGTGTGGCCGGCCGCCATCAAAGCTGCCGAAACGGTGGACCACTGTGTGCAGCAGGTAGTAACCACCGCCCTGGCACACGGCTACACCATTTTCCTCACGGCCGATCATGGCAACAGCGACTACCTCATCAACGAAGATGGCAGCCCCAACACGGCGCATACGCTCAATCCGGTGCCGCTTTTTGTCATCAGCCGCACATGGCAAGGCACGGTACGCCCGGGCAAGCTCGGCGATATTGCCCCCAGCATTCTCAGCATCATGGGCCTGCCCATTCCGCCCGAAATGACAGGGGATGTGTTGGTATCGTAAAGTGCCTTGGCTTTTTAAAAAATGATACAAAGTGCCCGCCTCATGGCGGGTATTTTTTTGTTGACCAGCCTTGTGCATCGCCCGGCCCGGTTGTGTCACTCACTTCAGCACCATTACATTTGTCATCATACATCGCCTACCCATGAGTACAACCAACCAACCAACTGCCCGGCCTGCAAAACGTGTATGGCTGCGCCGCATTCTTGTCATCCTGCTCCTCATAGCCGCCGGCATCCAGTTTATACAGCCTGGCAAAAACAACCAAAGCATGGACATGACCCACGACATAGCTACCGTGGTGACCGTGCCCGATTCGGTGAAAACCATTCTGAAAACCGCCTGCTACGATTGCCACAGCAATTTCACCCAATACCCCTGGTACAGCAGTATACAGCCCATTGGCTGGTGGCTCAAAGACCACATCGACGAAGGCAAAAGCCACCTCAACTTTCAGGAGTTTGCGCTGGTAAAAGCCAACGACCGCTTTAAAACCGTGGCCCTGCGCCAGGATCATAAACTGGAAGAAGTAGCCGAAACCGTAGAAAGCGGCGAAATGCCCATGAACTCGTACACCTGGGTGCACAGCGAAGCCAAGCTATCTGCCGCACAAAAAACCACACTGATAAATTGGGTAGCTGCCGCCCGTAAAGAACTGGCCGCTGCCGATAGCACCGCTCCCTAACTTGTGCGCCTGATGCCCCACCTGGCAAGACGATACACCGCTGCGCTGCTGGTGCTGATAGCACTGCTGCTACCGCTTTGGTACCTGGCCGATTTTGGGGTAGAGCTGTGGCAACACAAGCAGCAGATACGCCGCCAGCTGGTAGCCGGGCGTACGCAGCAGTTTCGCTGGCCGGCTGCCCAGGTGCAGCTAAAAGATGAGGGCAAAGAAGCCGTATACGACGGCCAGTATGTCGACATTTTGCATTACCAAGCCGTCGGTGATACGCTCATCATTGAGGGCGTGCCCGATCATCGGGAAATCAGTTTGCGCCAGCATTTCAGGCAGCAGTGGCGGCCGTCGCCTCCGGCAGGTTCACCGCAGCCCCGTTCGTTGGGCATGGCCCGCTGGCTTGGTCTTCATTGGTTTTATCAGCCCACAGCTCTTGTGCCAGCCGCACCTGGCACCGGCCTGTCCGCACTGCACATGCCCGGTAGCTGCCCGCCGTGGGTGCGCTACCTGCCCGGGCCACCTACGCCACCTCCGCGGCACCGGCTCGGCTAACGCCTGCATCGCCACTTCGCCATCAGGCCTGCTATACGCTGCTTGCGTATACCGCTTTTCCATTTTTTTTGACCAACACGGCACCGGCCGGGCCAACCACCCGTTGTGCCCTGCGCCATCGGTGCTGGTGTTCATTTTCCTTTTATGCCAAAACAACCACTGGTGTGGCTGGCCTGCCTGTATGCAGGTAGCAGCTTCGCCCAAACCGATACCCTGAGCGGTGGCGCCGAAGTAACGGTAGCCGCCAGCAAATGGGAACAAAAGCTGAACGAAGTACCCAACAAAATCACCAAAGTATCCAAGAAGGACATCTTGTTTAATACGCCCCAAACTGCGGCCGATATGCTGGCGCAAACGGGGGCTGTATTTGTACAAAAAAGCCAGCTGGGCGGCGGCAGCCCCATGATACGTGGCTTTGCT
>JALOMC010000383.1 GCA_025455665.1 Chitinophagaceae bacterium
AGCGGCTTTGGCCCCCAGCCCGTATGGTGGGCACTGGTGGCCGAAGTAAATGGCCGGGTCGAAGGCTTTGCACTGTATTACATACGCTACAGCACCTGGAAAGGGCAGGCCATGTACCTGGAGGATATCTTGGTGACGCAAGCCATGCGGGGCAAGGGGCTGGGTAAACAGCTGTTTGATGCGCTGATAGCCGAAGCAAAAGCAAAGCAGCTGAAGCGCATCGTGTGGCAGGTGCTGGAGTGGAACGAACCCGCCATCAACTTTTACAAAAAATACGCCGCCAACTTTGATGCCGAGTGGATCAACTGCAGCATAGAGGTGGGCTAAAGCAAAAGCGCCCCGCTGACAACGGGGCGCTTTTATTTTTTCAAGACAGCTGCAGCACTCAGCTCAAGCCTTCTACCGCCACTTCCTTATTAATTTTTGATACCAGCCCTTGCAGCACTTTGCCGGGGCCACATTCGGTAAAGCGGCTGGCGCCATCGGCTATCATGGCTTGTACACTTTGTGTCCAGCGTACGGGGCCCGTCAGCTGGTGAATCAGGTTGGTTTTTATTTCTACCGGCCTGTGCACCGCATGTGCTACCACATTTTGGTACACCGGGCATACCGGTGTGGCATAGCTTCACGCAGGCTTCTTCAATGCCTTTTACACTACCACTAATCACCAGCTGGCCGGGGCAATTGTAATTGGCCGCTACTACCACTTCCTCTATCGCATCGCATACTTGTTCTACTATTTTATCATCGAGGCCTAAGATAGCCGCCATGGTACCGGGCTCCCGCTCGGTAGCATGCTGCATGGCACGGGCACGGGCTTTTACCAGGTACAGCCCGTCTTTAAAGCTGAGGCACTTATTGGCTACCAACGCAGTGAACTCGCCCAGCGAGTGACCTGCCACCATCTGCGGCTCGGCCGTAGCCAGTACTTTATACGCCACATACGAGTGCAAAAAAACGGCCGGCTGCGTCACACGGGTTTGCCGGAGGTCTTCTTCGCTGCCATCAAACATGATATCGGAAATGCGGAAACCCAATATCTCGTTGGCCTGTTCAAACAGTTCACGGGCTTCGGCGCTGCTTTCGTACAGCTGCTTGCCCATGCCACTAAACTGGGCACCCTGGCCAGGAAAAACAAAAGCGTGTTTTGACATAGCAATACAAATGAGTAAGCAGCGAAAATAATAGATGGCTGCTTAATGAAGATTAGCCGAAATAAGCCGCAAAAACTCGCTGCGGGTGGTTTCGTTGCGAAACTCGCCACTGAACGCAGAAGTGGTGGTCACGCTGTTTTGCTTGCTCACACCCCGCATCATCATACAAAAATGGCTGGCCTCTACCACCACCGCCACGCCCAGTGGCTTCAGCGCATGATCGATGGCTTCGAGCACCTGCGAAGTGAGGCGCTCCTGCACCTGCAGGCGGCGGGCAAATACATCTACCACCCGGGCTATTTTGCTAAGGCCGGTAATGTACCCATTGGGGATGTAGGCCACATGCGCTTTGCCCACAAAAGGCAACATATGGTGCTCGCAAAGGCTGTACAGTTCGATGTCTTTTACAATCACCATCTCACTCACATCTTCATGAAACTTGGCCGAGTTCAGAATCTTTTCAGCATCCTGCTGGTAGCCCTGCGTCAGGTACTGCATGGCTTTGGCCACTCGTTCAGGTGTCTTTACCAGGCCTTCGCGGTGGGGGTCTTCGCCCAGCAATTGCAGGGTTTGGGTATAGGCGGTCGCCAGGTCTACCGTTACCTGCTCGTCGTATTGTTCATTTTTTTGGTAAGCCATGTTAGGGGTTGTTTGAAAGTGGTACACGCAAGCGCTGCCAATTGTTGAGTCAGCGCCCCGCGACCTCAGCGAAGCTACCCGTTATTCGGGCAAATAAAACTCCCCTTTCATGTACAGAACAGCCTGTCCACCCAGTATCACCCGTTCGCCACGGTCTTCGCACACCAGCACACCGCCCCTGGCGGAAATTTGCCGGCAGGCCAATTGCTTTTTGCCCAGGCGTTGGCTCCAGTAAGGTACCACGTTGCAGTGGGCGCTGCCGGTCACCGGGTCTTCATCTACCCCCGCTTTTGGAAAAAAACAACGTGTAACAGCATCTGCTACATCGCCGGGCGCTGTTACAATCACGCCGGTACCATCCAGTTGCTTCAGCAGGCTCATATCAGGCTGTACAGCAGCCACACTGGCTTCATCTTTCAGCACCACAAAATAATCGCGGCTCTTCAGTACTTCTACTACAGCCGGGTGGCCCAGCGCCTGCAGCAATACCGCTGGCGCTTCGGCCGGTTGGGGCATACGGCTCGGAAAGTCGAGCAGGTACCAATCGCCATCCACGGTTACTTCCAGGTTACCCACTTTTTCGGTGCTGAAAATCAGTCGGTCTTCGCCCAGCTCCAGCAGCTTGCTGATGACGAAAGCCGCAGCTACTGTGGCATGGCCGCACAAGTCTATTTCGAGGGTGGGTGTAAACCAGCGAATGTGAAAATGGGCACCGGCATCGTTATCGGGTGGCAGCGGCACAAAAAAAACGGTTTCTGCCAGGTTGTTTTCCATGGCCAGTTGTTGCATGGTTTCTACCGGCAGCCAGCTGCGCAGGGGCACCACGGCGGCCGGGTTGCCTTTGAATACTTCGTTGGTGAATGCATCGACCTGGTAAATAGGAAGCGTCATGTGCTCGTGTTTTTTTGAATGGGCGGCAGCGACAACTGAAAGCGAACCGCTACCACCCGGATGAGTACAATGCTGCAGATACACAGCACCTGGTTGACTGTATTTTCAACACCAAGATACCGCAAGCCAAAAAACAGCGCCCCGCCTGCTATACAAGCGGATGCATAAATTTCCTTGTGGAAAATGAGGGGCACCTGATTGAGCAACACATCACGAATAACGCCTCCAAAGCAGGCGCTGATGGTGCCCAGCGCAATGGCCATGCCCGGCGAAAAGCCTGCCTGCAGCGCCACATCTACCCCGGCCAGGGTAAACAGGCCCAGCCCCAATGAATCGAACAGGAATAACGTGTTGCGCAACTTGCGGTACAGTCCATTTACCAGCATGGTCACGGTGGCCCCGGCCAGTATTACGCCAATGGTTTGTTCACTGCGCATCCACGCCACCGGCGTGTTGCCAATAAGTACATCGCGGAGGGT
>JALOMC010000051.1 GCA_025455665.1 Chitinophagaceae bacterium
CCCGCTGATCATGCATGTGCCCGACTGGCAGGCTGCGCAGCCCTACTTGCTGCAGCCGTTGCCAGAATCGGCCAGGGCTTTGGCGGGGCTGCTGATGCCCGGGCCACTCACCATGCTGCTACCCAAAACCAGTCTGGTACCCGACCTGCTAACAGCTGGTAGCCCCAAAGTGGCCATACGCATACCGGCGCATCCTATGGCGAAGGCGCTTCTGCAATCCCTGCCTTTTCCGCTGGCGGCCCCCAGTGCTAACCGATTTGGGTACGTAAGTCCGGTGACCGCCCGGCACGTATTTGAAGGACTACAAGGACGCCTGCCTTACATACTGGATGGTGGCGCCTGCCAGGTAGGACTGGAAAGCACGATTATCGACTTTGAAGGAGACGAACTGATTATCAGGCGGGCAGGCAGCATTACGGCTGCACAGTTGGAAGCGATAACCGGACAAAAACCCATATTCAAAACCGATGCTGCCGACCACCCGGTAGCGCCGGGTATGCTGCAGGTGCATTACGCCACGCATACGCCCCTCTTGTTAGGGCCGGCAGCTACATTTGCCAGCACCATAGCGGGTAAAAAAATAATGTTACTGGGCTGGGGCTCGCAGGAAAGTTTGCTACAAAAAGCCGTGTTACCAGACAACTGCTATTGCCTGGAAGTGATGAGTCTTAGCCCCGATAAAGACCTGACCGAGGTGGCTGCCAACTTATTTGCCGGCATGCGGCATGCCGATCAGGCCAATGCCGATTTCATCGTCATTCACCCGTTTCCTGATGAAGGTATTGGCAGGGCCATCAATGACCGCCTGAAGCGGGCAGCGGCGGCTATTCATTAAGACTGTCGGGCCATATTGGCTTCCTTTATCAGGCCGGCTTCGTCCCACCCTTCATCTTGTGTCAGGTCACGTTCGGCCAGGTCGGCTCGCAAAATGGTTTCAATTTCCTCGATGTATTTACGGGCGGTGAGCACATATTCTTTTTCGTCGGCAATAGCGGCCAGCTCCTTCAGCTTTTGCTCATCGTAGCGCCTAAAAGTGCGGGCTGCCCGGTTGGCGCTGTAGCTGCGGTGGCCCAGCATGCGCATCACATCTACCCCCATTCGGATGGAAGTATCCAGGGTATCGCGGTAGATGTGGAGCATACCTTCGTTCATCAGGTCATAGGCATCGTACCGGTTGCTGGCACGTACCATGATGCGCAAATCAGGAAAATGCTTCTTGACGGTTTGGATCATTTCCAGGCGCCGTTCAGCATCGCCAACGGCAATGACGATGACCTTGGCCCGGGCGGCGCCTGCTATTTCCAGCAAATCGTGCCTGCCGGCATCGCCATAAAAAACCTTGAAGCCCATGCGGCGCAAACGATCGACCTGATCACTGTCTATATCCAGAATGGTACAGCCAATGTGGTGAGCCCGCAACAGGCGGCCAACAGTGCTGCCGAAATGCCCGAAGCCTGCAATAATTACGGGATTGTCTTCGTCGGCATGTACATCAGTGCCGGCTGGCGGCGCTTCTTTGGTACCTATTCTGCGCAGCAGTATTTTCTCGTTGAAAAGCATGACGAGTGGTGTAATGGCCATGCTGATAGCTACCACCGCCATGGCCATATCGGCTATGGGAGTCGAAAAAATGCCATTGGCCACGCTGAAGGCTACCAGCACAAAAGCAAACTCCCCTACCTGATTAAGGCTGCTGCCAAAAATGGCATTCTGGTCGGTAGATAGCCGAAACAGCTTGCCCAGTGCCAGCAGTACCAATCCTTTGATGGTCATAACCGCCAGTACCAAGCCTAAAATAAGCCATGGTTGTGCCAGTATGAGGGCAAAATCGATAGAGGCCCCTACGGCCATGAAAAACAACCCAAGTAGCAGGCCTTTAAACGGATCGATATCGCTTTCCAACTCGTGCCGGTACTCGCTGTTGGCCAGTACTACGCCGGCTAAAAAAGTACCGAGGGCCGGACTAAGACCAACCAGCTCCATCAGTTCGGCAATGCCCACCACCAGCAGCAGCGAAGTGGCTGTAAACAGCTCTCGCAGGCGGGTACGGGCCACTATGCGCAGCAGCGGCTTTATCAGGTAGCGGCCGGCCAATACAATGCCGGCTACCGCTGCCAATACTGCCAGTGTTTGGGCCCAGCCAGGCAAGCTGCCAATGGGCGATGGATGGTGAGCTGCACTATCGGTAGCGCTGGTACCACCGCCTACCGCCAGCAGCGGAAACAGTGCCAGCATAGGAATGACGGCAATATCCTGAAACAACAGCACAGCAAAGGCACTTTCGCCGGCGGCCGTTTTCATCCATCCTTTTTCTTGAAAGGTTTGCAATACAATGGCGGTACTCGACATGGCCAATGTCATGCCTAATGCCAGCGCTGCATTCCAGGGCAGCCCCAAGGCCATAGCGCCGGCCGCCAACAAAACAGCGCTGGCCAGCACTTGCAGCCCTCCCAGCCCTACAATGGGTTTTCGAAGGCGCCATAGCAGTGCTGGCTCTAGTTCCAGCCCAACTACAAACAACATGATGACCACGCCAAACTCTGCAAAATGCATGACGTCCTCCCCTTCTTCGCCAATAAAACCAAACACGGCGGGACCAATCAGCACCCCGGCTATGAGGTAGCCAAGTACGCTGCCTAGCCCAAGTTTTTTTGCTACCGGCACCATCGCTACGGCTGCTGCCAGGTATATCATGGCCTGAAATAAAAAGCTATTCTTATCCATGCGTCAAATGATGGTTAGTCGATAATGAGGTCGTTGAGATAGCCCTGCAGTGGCAGGCTGCCGGTATCGGCATCGTGCCCCGCCAGCAGATTAAGGGCTGCACGGTAGCGGTGTGCTTCCCGCTGCAGTTCTTCGTTGCTGATGCGATGCGTACTGTGAATGACAAATGGTGGCAAGTAGTCCATACCACAAAGGCGGGCCGTGAGTTCGAAAGGGCGCAATAATTCAAGGATGGGATAGCGATTGCGACCCTGCGGTGAATAAGCCTCGGCCGATCCGCCGGTACTGATTACATTCAGCAGTCGCTTGCCATGTAGCATGCGGCCCTCGCCACCATAGGCCCAGCCATGCTCTAATACCAGGTCCATCCATTGCTTTATAATGGCTGGCGAACTATACCAATAAAACGGATGCTGAAAAACAATAGTGTCGTGCCGCAGCAACAACTGCTGTTCCCGTTCAATGTCGATGTCCAGATCAGGGTACTGCTCGTACAAATCGTTGAACGTGACGCCGCGGACATGCGGCATTTGCTGAAGTAGCGCCTTGTGTACCCTCGACTTTTCCAGCGCCGGGTGGGCAAATAAAATCAAGATGCGGGCCATGCCAGCAATATCTGCATTTATGGCCAAGGCTTATCACCCGGCTCCAGAAGATTACTCCCAAAACCGGGGAGAGAACTGTAGGCAGGCGGTCTCCGTTTCTTCGGGCAGTTGGCTGGATAGTTGCGCCAGGGCTGCTTCGTCCAGACTGGCTTCTATGGCTGGAAAATACTGACGCTCTTCTTGCCGGATATGCGTTTCCAACAGTAGCACGAACGCATGAAGGCTCTCTTCAGAACCTTGTGCCAGAACGGCGTGATACGATGACCATAACTGTGCATGCTGCACAAGGATGTCGCATACAATGGTAGGCAAGCCGGGCTGAATCAGGGGCAGCAAAAACTGCTCTTCGGCGACGAGGTGGGGCTGCAGTTCCTGATCCCATACCTGCTGCAAAAAACTGCACATCACCGTAGGATCGGCGTGCCGGGCGATTCCTTTTTTTAAAAGCAAAACCGCCAGCAACGCAGTATGGTGCTGGCGGCTAAGTGGTTGTATAGCCGGGTGGCGCTTCATGCTCAGCGCTTCAGGCCTTCTATTATTTTTTCGAAGTCGGCAGCAATCAGGCTGGCGCCGCCTACCAGGCCGCCATCTACCGAGGGACAGTTGAACAGCGATTCGGCATTGTCCGCTTTTACGCTGCCGCCATACAGTATCGATATAGTGTTGGCTACGTTTTCATCGTACTGCTTGATGAGCATAGCCCGCAGGTGAAAGTGCATATCCTGCGCCTGTTGTACGGTAGCTGTTTTACCCGTGCCAATGGCCCAAATAGGTTCGTAGGCTATTACCACATGTTTCATTTGCTCGGCAGTCAGGTGAAAAAGACTTTCATGCAACTGCCTGCGTACATACTCCTGCTCATTTCCTGCTTCCCGCACTTCCAGTGGTTCGCCACAGCAGAAAATCGGCTTCAGGCCATATTCGAGGGCAATGTCTACTTTTTGCTTCAGCAGCGCACCGTCTTCGCCAAACTGCTCACGGCGTTCGCTGTGGCCAATGATGACGTACTCTACACCAATGGAGGCCAGCATGGGAGCCGATACTTCGCCGGTAAATGCACCGCTCACTTTGTGATGTAAATTTTGAGCAGCCACACTAAAAAACTCATTATTCTGCCCAACCAGATCTTTTACCATAATAAGGTACGGAAAGGGAACTCCTAAAACTACCAGATGGCGCTTATCGAGGGTATGTGAAATAGCCAGCAAATCTTCTACCAGCGTTTTGGCCTGCTCTTTGGTACAATTCATTTTCCAGTTTGCGGCCGCAATGAACTTTCTCATGGACATATTTTCAAATTTGATGAGATTGATTTTTCAGGGTTGAAAATACAAGTGTTTACTGTACGCAAAGGCTGATATTTATCAAGCAGTGTTATGATTGAACGCATTGAGAATTAACTGTTTCTCTTGTTCTGACAGTTGCTCATTTTTCAGTGCTTTCCAGGCGGCTGCATCTGCCACGGCTTTGCTGGCGTGGTAGGTTTGGCCGGGGCCCCAAGCAAAAGATGGGATGTACTTGCTACTGAGGCCAGGCTGATGAATACTGCAGCAAATACCAACGACAGTGCCGGTATTTAAGCTGGTGTTGATGGCAGTTCGGCTATGGTCGCCCATGATGGTGCCGGCCTTGATGCCAGCGGTGTACCCATGATCGGTTCCTCCTTGCCAGAGTGTTACGCTACCAGCGTTGTTTTTCACGTTGCTGTTACTGGTGCCGGCGCCCAAATTGCACCAGGTGCCTATATAACTGTCGCCCAGGTAGCCATGGTGAGCTTTGTTGCTGCCTTCCATCAGTATGCTGTTTTTCAGCTCGCCGCCCACGGTGCAGCGTGGTCCTACCGATGTGCCTCCATATACCTGGGTCCCCATTTTTACCACAGCCTTTGAGCCAATAAACGCCGGCCCACGTATCAGGCTGCCTTCCATTACCAGGGAACCCTCTTCTATTACAATTGGTCCCTCGCTGGTATTGAGCACACAGGCTTTCACATCGGCACCTGCACCCAGGTACACGTTTTTTCCCACCAGCGTATTGCCCCAGCCAGTGGGTGGAAGCTGTGGTTGGTAAAACAGATCGAACTGCTGCCGAAGAGCCAGCGGTTGCTGCATGACCAGATCAATGGGGTGATGAAACACCACCAGGCCGGCTGGCGCTTCGATAGCGGTATGGTAAGCAGGCAAGCTGCCATAAGGTGCCGGCTGTACGGTGCCAACAGCCAACACCCGGCCCTGCTGCATCAGCGCCTCGCCGGGTGCTAATTGGCGTACGCATTGCCACGCTTGCGTGGTGGGCGCCAGGCAAGCGTCGATGCAAACGCCAGTGCTTTGCTCCTGCATGGATGCCTCCCCTACTTGGCTTAGCAGCCCGGTGCTCAGGCAGTACACCTGTTTGCCACTGATACCCTGCCAGGCCTGCTGTAGCGTACGGGTACCCCACCATAGCTGGCCCAGCGGACGCAGCCAGCTCAGCGGCTCCATTTTTTGCCGGCTGGCCGGCGTATCGTACAGCAAAATCATGTTGGGCATCAGCAGTTTGGGTATGAAGATAGGCGCTGCACCGCTTGCTGCCAACCGCCCGGTTAACAGCATAAAAAAAGCTCCGAAACCGGAGCTTTTCAATATGGCCAATGCCTTGAAGCTTACTTCTTGGCGTATTTCTTGCGAAATTTGTCGATACGACCGGCAGTATCTACCAGCATGTTTTTGCCAGTGTAGAAGGGATGGCTGGTGCTCGAAATTTCCAGCTTGATCAGCGGGTATTCATTACCGTCTTCCCAGGCAATCGTTTCTTTGCTGTGAGCGGTAGAGCGGCTCAAAAAGGCAGTGCCATTGCTCATATCCTTGAAAACAACCAAACGGTAGCTCTTGGGATGGATGTCTTGTTTCATATTTTTTCGTTTTGCAGCCCGACAGCGACCGGGCTTGTATCAAAAAATTTGGTCGGCAAAAGTAGGGAAAGGCTCCAGTACGGCCAAACCAAATTTCCTGTTGTCTAGCTTTTCATATTCACGTACTGCAGCGGAATGCCGAAATTACCAGAGCGGCACTTGGCAATTACTTCCTGCAGGTCGTCTATTTTCTTGGCGGTTACCCGCACAATGTCGTCCATGATGGCAGCTTGCACTTTCAGGCCACTGTCTTTGATCATTTTCACAATCTTCTTGGCGTCTTCCTGCTTCAGGCCATTGCGCACCGGTACTTCTTTCTTCCACACCTTGCCACTTTGGTAGCCTTCTTTTGTCAGATCAAAGGCTTGCCCATCAAGGCCCTGTTTGATGGACCTGCTGATGAGCACATCAATCATTTGCTCCATTTTCATATCACTGTCGGCCTCCAGATTCAAAACAAAGGTCTTTTTGTCCAGTTCCATCAGCACATGGCTGCCCTTGAAGTCGAATCGGTTGGTGATTTCCTTGCGGGTAACGTTGACGGCGTTGTCGAGGGTTTGGCCGTCTACTTTCGAAACGATGTCAAAACTTGGCATAGCAATGAAATTGTCAGGATGAGAGAAAAAGTCAAGCAGTTTTTGCTACCTGTATTGGTTGCTTGCCGCGGCGCTGCCATATCAGCAAACCGCCCAGCAGCATCAGCGCCAGCGAAATCAACTCGGCCTGCGATGGGTGAAAGCCTCCCAAATCGTAGGTGGTATTGATCCGTATCTTTTCGATCAGGAAACGCTCGAGCCCGTTGAAAACCAGGTATACACCAAACAACAGGCCAGGTGCCTGCAGCCGTCGCCGCAGGAACCATAGTACCCCGAAGAGGATGAGGCCCATGATGGTTTCGTAAAACGGCGTAGGAAACACAGGTACGGGCAGCCTGTTGCACCACTGGCCTTGGCAGTCTGGCATTCCAATGCCTTCGCTCAATACATTGTTCGGGTAGGTATACGCCACCATCCAGGTGGGCAAAAAGGCCGGGGCTTTAAAGCTGGCGTGCAAAATATCGGCGGTACTGTCTACCTCTTTTACCCCATGCTGCGCCCGTTTGAAGAAATTGAGATGCACAGTAGCGGAGTCGTTCCACTGTTGCGGCGTGGCCAGCACTGCCTTGCCCTGTGTATCGGCCACATACGCACTGTTGGCTATGCCCCAGTCCCCATCGCCGGCCACCTGGCACCCTATGCGGCCCACTGCGTATGCCAGCATCAGCGCCGGACCAAACGAATCGACCAAATGCCAAAGATTGATGCGGTGCTTACGTGCATACCAAATGATGGCCGCACCAGCGCAAATAAGGCCACCGTAGAAGGTGAGGCCTGAAAAAGACAGCAAGGCTCCTACCGGATCGGCCACCAATTCGTCCCAGTTCTCGAAATTGTGAAAAAGCTTGGCGCCACCAAAACCAAATAAAGCGGCTAAAATGATCATGTCGCCTACCCGATCGTGCGGCCATATACGGATGCTCCGCTTTTCGGGTTTGTCCATCTTTTGCTTGCTGCCCTGGTACCAGCGCCAGCCGCCAAAAGCAGCAGCCAGCAATAGGCCTGCGGCCACACTGCCCTGGCCCGAAAGCAAATAGGCCTGAGGATCGGCCAGCACTTGCTCCTTCATCAAAAAAAAGCCTACCACTTTCAAGCCAATGAGATAGCCAAAAACGGCATTCCAGACAACGTCGCTCCAGGGCGCCCCCTTTCCTACCCATATTTCTTGCGTGGTGGCGCCCAGCCATCCGGCTTGCTGGCGGCGCTTCAGCTCGGTAGTAAGTGCCCAGGCAGCACTTAAAAACGCAAAAGCCACCAGCAACCCAAAGGTGTTCACCAGCTTCAGTACTTCTACCTCCACACCAAACACCGATTTCAGGAAAAAATACAGATTGGGATACATGGCTGCTTCTTTTAAAAATCAATGTGTTGCAGTACTGGCAAATAAAAACCTTCCCGTGCAAACGGAAAGGTTTTTTATACAGGCGATCACCTATTTAGCAATACTCGTTGAACGCAGCAATCAGGTTGCTGGCAATGACTTGTGCCGGGCGACCTTCTATTTGGTGGCGCTCAATCATGTGTACCAACTGGCCATCTTTAAACAATGCAATGGCGGGCGAGCTGGGCGGGTATGGCATCAGGTACTCCCGCACTTTGGCCACTGCATCCCGGTCGAAACCGGCAAAAGAAGTTGTCAGAAAATCAGGCTTTTTGGGGGCATTTTGCACCGCCATCAGCACGCCGGGGCGGGCCGTACCGGCGCTGCAGCCGCATACGCTATTAATCATTACCAGGGTGGTGCCCTGCTTTTGCATTTGGCTGGCTACCTGTTCGGGGCTCAGCAGCTCTTCAAAGCCAAACTCGGTCAGTTCGGCTTTCATGGGTTCTACTATCTCGGCTGGATACATAGGTCAGATTGTTTTTTTCACTCAGTAATCAGAATGGCGGCAAAGTTCGGGAATGCCATCCAAGCAAACAGAGTCGCCTGCGGTTCCAGCGGCTGAATTTCTAAAATCGGAAACAGATCATGTATGCCACAAAGGCACCTTTCTGTCGAGAAAATGCCAATATGTCTTGTTTTAGGCAGGGTAACGGTAAAGTAGACAGACTGGTGAGCCGGAAAGTACGGCCGGTACAAGGTTTGGAGTTGGGTATTCGAATCGATGATTCTTAAACACAAAAAACTTCAATACCATGACACTGATGAAACTAAACAACCGCCCCGCCACCATCGGCATTCACGATTTGTTCGACTCGTTTTTCAACGATGCCGACCGCGTATTTGGCCGCCCCTCACAACGCTGGCTACCTGCAGCCAATGTAGTAGAAACCAACGATGCATACCACCTGGAACTGAGTGTACCGGGCCGCGACAAAAGCAAGTTTGTACTGAAGGCTGAAAAAGACACACTGGTTGTTTCGTATCAAAACGAGCAAACCAACCAGTCCGGCCAGGAAAATGAAGGAGTGAAAGTGCTACGTCGTGAGTTTCAAAACAACTCGTTTCAGCGCAGCTTTCATATTGGCGAGCTGGTAGATGCCAGCCGTATTCAGGCCCGGTACGAAGATGGCTTGTTAAAAATTTGGCTTCCCAAGCGAGCCGAAGCAAACCCTTCTGTACACCAGATAAGTGTGAACTGATTACAGCCGACTATTCATACTCACTATACAGTTGGTTTTTTAGAAGCCCTCCCGATTCTTCGGGGGGACTTTTTTTTGAAGCATGTACCTTAGCAGCAGTGCACAGCGTTTGCTGTGCTGTCCATTCATATTTTTTGCAGACATGAAGTGTACGACTAACAACAGTAATAGCAGCTTTTTTTCAGGTAGTTCCGTTCGCATCACGTTTGTTTTCTCGCTTTTTATGTTAGTGGCCTGCCTGCAGGCATGGGCCCAAGACAGCAGTGCGCACCGGCAACACCATGCTACCATTGCTGATACAGTAAAAAAAGACCAGCCGCCAATAGACAGCACCCTGCGTATTGTGAACGTGAATCCTTATTTCACGTTGCATGTAGATTCGGTACTGCAATATGCCTTCCAGATCAATAAGCCGCCGGCCAACTATTACTGGTACCTGAAGAAGGCGCCGGTGGGCATTCGGCTCGATAGAAGTAGCGGCAATCTCTTCTTCAAGGCCGAAAAATCGTTTTTTAAAAGTGGGAAGCTGCGCTACGATGAACCTTATCAGATACAATTTGGGGTGCAAAGTCTGCTGGATGCCAGCGAAAAGGTAGACACCTCCTGCACCATTGTTTTTTATAGCACTGAAATTGTGCCTTCGCGGCTAAAGCCTACCATTGGCGCTACCTTTACATTGGAGGAAGGTGATAGTATCAAGTTCAAAATACAATGTGATGAAGGCTCCTTTCCCACTGAGCAAATCACCATTTTTACCAATATTCCCATCAGCGGTTATCGATCGGTACAACGATGTGGCGACCAATTTGAATGGACGGTGCCCTATGATTTCATTAAAGACAACGATACAGCCCGCCAACGAACTTTGTTTCTAAGTTTTGTAGGAGCCGATAAATTTTTCAATCGGGATACGGCAGAGGTGCGCCTCATCATCAGGCCGGGTCTCGATTATCCGTCGCAAAACAAGGTGTATGCCCGGG
>JALOMC010000384.1 GCA_025455665.1 Chitinophagaceae bacterium
TCCATTGCTGGGTGCCATCTGGCTGTACCATCAGTGTTTGGCCGGGCTGCCCGGCATTCCCATTTATCTTCAGCTTGCCGTCTACGTTCACATTACCGTTTACGTCCAGCTGCTCCGTCGGGTTGGTTTTGCCCACACCCACATTTTGTGCTCTACTGGTAAGAGCAAGTGATAAAAACAAAAGACAGGATAAGGTTCGCATGGTTTTTTAGCCAATATAACGCATGCAGATGCCTGTGCAAAGAGCGGTGCACACAAACCGCCTCAAAAACCAACCCCTTACCCGCACAGTGGAGAATACAGTAGCCGGCTGCTTCTGCTTCGGTTCGTGGCATATCAGTTTTTGCCAAAAAAGCCCTTTTATTGCAAAGCCCGCCCACAACCAAGCAGGCAGGCCGGGCGTTGATTGATCCGGGAAATAGCGGGGCCGCTACCCGCTACCATGTCGCTATGAAAAAATCCATTCTCCTACTCTTCAGCTTCATCAGCCTGGCTACTGCGCAGGCGCAGCCTAAACAATCTCGCTGGCACCCCTTTGCGGGCCTGTACGTATCGGGCGATGCAGCGCTGGCGCATATAGGCCCGTCGCCGCAGGTGGGTGTCGATTATCGGTTTAGCAGCCGCCTTTCGCTCAGCACCTATGCCCAGTATTTTGGCAGCACCTACCGTAGCACCGGCAGCTTCGGCAGCAGCAGTGCCCGCTACCGCTCGTTCATAGTAGCCAGCCTGCTGGATGTCAACTTTTACCGGCGGCCCAACCGGGGCTTTGCTATGGCATTTGGCCCCGCTTTTCATACCAGTACCGAAACGTATACCGGCCCTGGTGATAATACCCCTTGGCGCCGCAGCTACGTGACAGCGGCGGGCCGTTTTGGCTATGCTATTCCTGTGGCCAAACAGTTTATCAGTATTGAGCTCAACATCATTGGTCCGTGGAGCAGCAAGGTGGGCCAGGCCCCTTTCTTTTCGCAGTCTATCGATATTCTCAGCCAGCTATCGCTGGGCGGCCGCTGGGTGTTTTAGCCGAAGGCGGTATTTCCCTACATGTTTGCGCTGTCCGTTTGGTAATTGTTACATATTTTACCCTTTGTAACCCATTACCAACTGTTTACCATGCGTTTACATCGCACCCTGGCGGCTGCCGCGGCATTGTCCGTTTTGCTTGGCAGCAGCATTTATACGCAGGCGCAATCGGCCCTTAGCTGCCGGCAGCTGCTCGATAGCCTCATTATTAGCAATATGATAGCCGACAAGCTGCTGCTGGATGAGGCTGAAAAAGCCCGGCTGGCAGCCACCCTGAAGCCCAAAAAGCTGCGGGAAGAACTGGCGGCCGATGAGGAAGTAAAGGGGGCGGTGTTGCAAAATACCCGGGTGCTCTCCTGCGATCTTCGCCTGCAGCCGCAGCAGGCCTACGTCATCAGTGGCGAGGCTTTCAGCTCGCTGGGTAGCCGGGTGTTTCCGCAGGGCGATCTGGCCAGTTTCCGGCTGACGGAGCAGCCACGGTTTTTGTTTCCGGCCGAGTATGGTACTGCCTTGCCGGTGGCAGCGGCCAATAGTGCCCGGTTCAATCTCACCTCCAAGCGCTTTCTGGCGGTAGAGGCCAGCCTGAAAGCCGAAACAAAGGCCTATTTTGACGCCAAAACCAACAGCTACCTCAAGCGCACCGCCGCCGAAATAAGACAGCTCAGTTTTGTATCGGGTACCTTCAAAACCTACCAAAGCGATGTCATCAACGGCATCAGCACCAACCGGCTGGTGGCACCCGCCGATATTCCGTTTCTCATGACCCTGTGGGATCGGTCGGGGCAAACCCGCCCCGGCGACTCGCTGATACAGCGGGTGACCGGCTTGTTTGTATACAACTCGTACGGCACCGAAAGCTTTGAAGAGAAAATACTGGATGGCAGCCTGAGCAAAAGCTTCAACCCAGGCATAGTGAAGGTGGATGCAGCAGCCAGCCTGCAGGGCAAGTATATCAGGCAGGTAAACAGCAGCTCCAATCAATACAAATTTTACTTGCAAGACAGGCCCGAATTTGTAGCGCTGCCCACCCGCGAAGAGCTGAAGGCCGCCTGGCGGGCCAATATAGCCGACAAAGTGCAGCTGAGCCCCGAATCAATCGATCTGGACAAGAGCAATGAAGCCACGCTGACCCTGAAGCTGGACAATGTGACCCGCGACATTTGCCAGCTGCTGACCGTAGACAAGCAGGCCATCGAAAAAATGATCAGTCCGCGGCGCCTGCTGCAGGTGCAGCCCCGCCTGCAGTTTACCAGCCTGCCCGAGGCCGATGCTACCGGCAGTGCCACTGCACAGCTCAAGCTATCGGTCAACCCCGACTTTAACCTGGACCCCACCAGCGAAATCTCCAAAACCGGCTTTACCAGCCTGCCACTACGGGTGTATTACAGCAATGTGGTAAATGGCGATACGCTGTGGCTGCTGAACAGCGACGAGGCCGTGCGGTTGAAGTTCAACAATTTTCCGACCGTAGAGCAGGTCGACTTTAAGCTGGTGCGTATTGAAACCAAAGACAGTTTGCCAGTGGCCTACCACTACGAAGGCGAAGTGAGCTTTCAGCTGGCCGATAACCAGCAACTGCAGCCGGTAGCCAAAGGCAATGCATTTTTTATAAAACTGCTGGGAGCCGATAGTGTGGCCAATGCGCCCACCTTGCTGTATCGGTTTCGGCAGGCCGATCCGCGGCTCACCCGTGGCAATACTTTTCAATTGAGTTTGTCTATTTTTTCAAGCTGGAAGCGGTGGTACCGCTGAAGCAGCAGGGTGAAGCGGTTAGTCCGCGGCGCTATGTAGAAGTGGTGCTGCCTACCAGCATAGAAGCGGGCGGCCATGGGCCGCAGCGGTTTCTTAAAAACCTGATCAGGCGATAAACGTGAAGCGATTGGCGCTACCAGCGGCCATCAGCCCCGCACCAGTGTTTCTACCGGCTGGCGGTTTTGCAGGCTGCGGGCCAGGGTCAGTTCATCGGCATACTCCAG
>JALOMC010000385.1 GCA_025455665.1 Chitinophagaceae bacterium
ATTAGCCGTTTTACCAATGCTACGGGCAGTAAAGGTTTGGCCTTCTCCGGACGATACTGCTTTTTCTATTGCCGCCAGCATAGCCTCACCATCTTCGCAACTAAAATAGATTCGCTCCGTTGCTTTTTTTACAAAGCTGGCCTGCAGCGTTGTTACCAGCATACTGACGGCAGGCTGCCGGCCGTGCAGATGGCCCAGCGCCAACACGCCGGTGCTCATTTCGGCCGCCATGGCCTGGCAGGCAAAATAGATGCTGCGAAACGGATTTTGCGATAGCCACTTGAAAGGCACCGATACTACCGCGCAGCCTTACGCCGCAAAAAAAGGCGCTGGGTAATTTCATCATCATGAACAGGCCAAACTTGAGGCCACTATTGGCGGTGCGCTGAAACTGCTGAAACGACATGTGGTGAAAATATGGCGGTGGCCGATTTTACTGCTTGTTTACTTCTACAATGGCATAAGCCACACCTTTTTCGCCGGCATTGGCTGTGAAGCGCATATTGCCCTGGCTGCTGCGGCTTACTTGCAGGCGGCCTGCGCCATATGGCTGCAGCGCTGTGGCTACCGCACTGCTGTAGTTGGTGCCCGCCGCCGAAATGGCCTGATTGAGCTGGTACCAGGGCAGTTCATTTTTGCTTACTACTACGGCCATATAGTCGCGGGTACCTATGCTATCGGGTGTCATGCTTTTGTTTTTCGGAAACAAGCGATAACCCGTGATACCGCAATAAGCAGTGTATGCCGTTTTGGTAGCATCGGTAGCAAGCGGGTAGGGGAACAAGGTGTAGGAACTACCATCTGTTTCCTGACCAAACACATACACGTAGCACTCGGTACTGTTTTTTACCTCAATTTTAAAACGAGTGCCTTTGGCCACCGTGCTGCTCGAAAACAGGTTGGCACCACTGCTGCTTAGCGGAATGTAGCCAGCGGGTTTAGCTTTTTCATCCACTTTCACCAGGCCTATTTCGCAATCGAAGTTTTGCTGAAGTGCTGCGCCTTGTGCCGGCAACGGATCTACACCGTAGGCTTCTCTTACAAACTCTTTAAAGTCGGCATAGCGCACCCAGCCCACACCATTTTCGCCCCACTCGGGGCCCCAGCTGTTCATGATCTGAAAGGCACCGCCGGCCAGCTTATCATCGTAGCCGATGACGGCCATGGCGTGGCCGCCAAAGCCCATCTGCGAGTAGTCGCTTTGCTCGGGCAGCCACACTTTCTGGCCCATCATGCCCTGCATAAAACTACCGCCTACCATCATGCCTATAACTACAGGTGCGCCTGATGCCAGGTGCTCTTTTACCGCCCGGATGCTGATGCCTTCCGGCGCCTCGGTACTGGTCAGCCGGTTGAAGCCGTGAATGCGATTAGCAGCTGCTACAGCATCCAGCTCATTGGGCGGATTGCGGCTACAATTTGTTTCGTCGTAGGGAAACAAATTGGCCGGGACGCCCCCTTTTTGCTGCATCAGGTTCATGGCCCTGATGATGTAAGAACCCTGGCAACCATCGAGCCCGATCTGGTTGTACATATACGCAGGGCTGAATGCCAGCTGGTCGGGGTTTTGGCCGCGGCTGGCTGCCATCAAAATGGTTTGGGCGGCATAGGCACTGCTCCATGCTACACAGCTGCCTTGCTGGCCCTGGTTTTGGCGGGCCGGAGCAAACTTCAGCAGGCTGACATACTCGGGCAGCGGATTGCGTACATCGTCGTCGGTCAGGCCTTCGTACACCTGCGCTTTGGCAAACTGCTCTTTGCTAAGCGTGCCGCCCGTAGCAAAAGTGCTGCTGGCATTTTGCAGCAGGCTGCCACATCCTTTTTGGCCCAATAAAAAATAGGCGCCCACTACCAGTATCACAATCAGCAGCCCGCCCGGCTTGCGAAACAGCATCAGCAACAAAGGCAGCAGATTGAGAAGACCGCCCCCGCCGCCACCCCGCGGAAAACCACCGCCGCCCCCGCGGCCTCCCTGGTCATTGTATTCATTGGGATCCTGCGGGTCGTCGGTCATCCTGATTGGCATAGTTGTAGGTTGGTTGAAATGTCAAGATAAAAAACACCCTGCATTGTGCAGGGTGTTTTTTGGGCGATGGCCATTTTCAGCAATATGGCGGATGCTCAGCGTAAAATCAGTTTGTGTTGTTCGGCTTTGCCATTGGGGCGCAGGTACTCCAGCATGTACACACCGCGGGCATAGCGGCTGGTTTCCAGGTTCAGCACGTTGGAGGTAATGGCGGTGCTCCACAACACTTTACCCTGCAGGTCCAGCAGGCGCAGCTGGCCGCTGTTGTCTGGCAGCAGCAGGCGCACCTGGCTGCGGGCAGGATTGGGATACACGCTCAGGCTACGGATGCTTTGCTTGAACAAGGCCACGGTAGCGCTGTAGGTAAAGGCGCCATCAATGTCGACTTGCTTGATGCGGTAGTAGTTTTCACTACCGGCATTGGCATCAGTGTAGGTATAGCTGGCTTGCTCAGCGTTGCGCGGCAGCACGGTACCAAGGGGGGCAAACTGCCGGCCATCAGCGCTGCGTTCTACCACATAGTGCTTCAGGTCTTTTTCACCACTTACTCTCCACGTTATTTGGGCCTGTCCGTTGGTCCAGGCGGCATTTACTGCCAGCCAGTTTACCGGCAGCGGGTTACAGCCGGTGGGCAGCGTGTAGTTGAACGTGACGCTCTGGCAATCGGGGTTGGTAATGGTAAGCGTTTGGGTACTGCCCAGCGTAGCCGCGGCGTAATTGAGCCTGAAGGTAAGTTGGGTAGGATTGACGTAAGTGAGGCTACTGATGGTAACGCCACCCGTAGATGTAACAGCCAGGCGGCGGGCATAGCCGGGTCCGCCGGCGTCGGCGCCGGGGTCAAAATAGCCGGCAAAGTTGGTGCCTGCGGTTCCATTCACCGTTACGTCAATGGTGCGGTCG
>JALOMC010000386.1 GCA_025455665.1 Chitinophagaceae bacterium
GCCTGCCAGGTTTGGTCGCCCTGGCTGGTGCCCTTTAGCAGCACACCCTGCCAGCGGCCGCCGGCCTGCCGCTGTAGGCGTATACGGGTTTCAAACAGCGGCATTTCCAGCTGTAGCGAGTCGCCCCGCCGCTGCACCTGCGTGGCTGCTATGGTATCGGCATCGCTGATGAACCAAATGTGGGGCGAAGCACCCGCCTGCACCCTGGCCTGTACATGCACCGGCAGCCCACCCGGCCGGCTGAAGCTGAAGCGCCAGCGCTGGCCAGCGGCCGGTTGCCCCTGCACCATCCAGGCACTGGTCGTCAGGCCCATGAGGCATACAAACAGTCGGAAAAAAAACATGCCGCAAATCTGCGGCAATCAATTGGACCAATCTGTAGCGGAAATGACAAAATCAGCGGGCTACCTGAAACTTGTTGGTTTCTACCAGCCGGCCATTGGGGTCACGCAATTGGAAAATGTAGATGCCGGTGGTAAAATCATCGCTCAACTGTACTACCTGCCGGCTGCCGCTTACTGCCACGCTGTTCAGCTTGCGGCCAAGGAAAGAGAAGAACTGCAGGCTGCTGCCCTTGGGCATGGCCGATTTGAATTCGAAATTGAGCGTAGAAGCGGCAGGGTTCGGGAAAAAGTTGACCACCTTATCGGTAGCAGCAGACACACCACTGTTGGGCCCGGCTTTTTGGGCGGTGGCAGCTACTGCAAACCCCGAGAACAGTAGTATGGCAACGTACTTTTTCAATTTTTCGTGTTTACCCCTGACGTAAAGCAACAACATTTTTTCAAAAATCCCAGCCTTCAGCCAATGAAATAGCCCTTGCTCTGCAGCAAGGGCTTAGGAATTTGACACGAATTTAAGGAGTTTATACTAACTCAGCCAATTTTTCGTTGATCGCCGAAAAATTAGGCAGGTCGCCGGCGCTTTCCAGTACTTCGGCATAGGCAAGGTTGCCAGCTTTGTCTACTATAAAAGCACTGCGCTTGCTCACGCCCTTCATATCAAACACGAAGGTGTCGTAAAGGGTGCCGTATGCAGCCGATACTTCCTTATTGAAATCGCTGAGCAACGGGAAATTGAGCCCCTGCTCCTCTTTGAACTTGGCCAGTGTAAAGATGGAGTCAACCGAAATGGCCAGCACATCAGCGGCAGCATTGTTGTACTGGGCAATATTGTCGCGGACGCTGCACAGCTCGGTGGTGCAAACACCTGTGAATGCCTGCGGAAAAAACAGGATCAGGACGTTTTTGCCTTTGTACTGTTCCAGCGATACCTGCTGCTTTTCAGAATTGAACAGGGTGAATGCGGGAGCCGGTTGTCCTACTTGTAGTGACATGGTGGAGAGAATTTGCGATGGTTTAAAAAATTAGAACTGCGAAGAAAGTACAACCGCCGGTGAAAAAGGTTAAGTACTGGGCCGAATTTCCGGCTTTCGCAGGCAGAAAGCAGCCGCAAGGAGGCATTCGGAGGCGAACCATTATTTTCGCCGCATGATAGCGCAGCTCAGCGGCAGGTTTTTGCACAAAACGCCCACCCGGGTGGTGGTAGATGTGCAGGGTGTGGGCTATGATGTACAAATCAGCCTTCACACCTACAGTGCCATTCAGGCGGCCGAAAGCGGCACGCTTTTTACCCACCTGAAGGTGGCCGAAGACGCCTTTACCCTGTTTGGCTTTAGCGAGGCGGCCGAGCGGGAAGTATTTTTAAAGCTGATAAGCGTAAGCGGTGTAGGTGCCGCCACGGCCCGCATGATGCTGAGCAGCATGAAACCGGCCGAAGTGGTAGCCGCCATTACCAGCGGACAAGTAAAGACCCTGGAAGCGGTGAAAGGCATTGGCAAAAAGACTGCCGAGCGGCTGGTGCTGGAGCTGAAAGACAAAATGGGGGCCGTCACCCAGCAGAGCGGCGTGGGCCCTGCATTGGCAGCTGCCGGCGCCAACAATAGCCTGCAGCAAGATGCGTTAGAGGCGCTGGTAGCACTGGGCATAGCCCGCCAGGTAGCCGAGCAGGCGCTGCGCCGGGCCGGCACAGGGGCCACTAACGTGCAAGACCTCATCAAACAAGCGCTGAAAGCTATCTGATTAAGTCGTACTTTCAATGTTCAATCTTTTGTCACTTTAATCCTTCCAGTATCGATCACACCTCTACGCAACCAAACTGACTGGATTTGTTTTTGCGGGTTCCTGATAATTTACTGATCGCTATTTGGTGGATAGGGTGTTTGGCATTGCCAGCATTGGCCTCGGGCCAAAGCACCGATACCAGCCGCATCAAAAAAGACAGCCTCCGGTTTCCTATTCAGGATCGGCGGGGAGACCCCTATACCTCGTACCGGCGCAACCCCTTTGACCTGCCCGATACCGGCTACCTGAAACGAGATGTAGAATACGACCCGGTTACGAAGAGCTACTTTATCCGCGAAAAAATAGGCAACTCCTACTACCGCAAGCCCATCAGCCTGTCGTTTGAAGAATACATGCGCCTGCGCGGCCGCCAGCAGGAAACTGAAAACTTTCAACGCCGCAGCAATACCAACCTCAACCTGAACCGCCAGTTGGTAAAGCCCAAGCTGCGCATGTTCGACGACTTGTTCAACCGCATTTTCGGCAATGGCAAAATCATCATACAGCCCAACGGCAATGTGGACCTGACGGCTGGCTACCAGGGGCAAAACACCAAGAACCCGACGCTGCCCGAGCGGGCCCGTAAGTACGGCACGTTCGACTTTGATATGAATGCGCGATCAACTTCAATACCCTCGCCAATTTTGATTTTGAAAACCAGCTGAAGCTGGACTATAAAGGCCGCCCCGACGAAATCATCAAGAGCATTGAGGCGGGCAACATGAGCTTTGCTACCAAGGGTACGCTGATACAGGGTGCCCAGGCATTGTTTGGTTTGAAAACACAGCTGCAGTTTGGCAAACTGTATGTAACCACGGCCATTGCCAACATGCAAAGCCAACGCCAAACCGCCAACTACCAGGGCGGATCTGCACTGACCAATTTTGAGAAAAAGCTGGACGACTACGACGAAAACCGCCACTTTCTGCTGGCGCAATATTTCAGGAATACCTACAACCGCACCATGAGCACCCTGCCCTTTGCGCAGAGCCAGGTGCAAATAATGCGCCTGGAAGTGTGGGTAACCAACCGTACCGGCCAAACCACTAATAGCCGCGACGTGGTGGGCCTGATGGACCTGGGCGAACGCTTTCCGTGGAATACGGCCATCCCGACTGTACCCGGCGATAGCCTGCCCCGCAACGAAGCCAACGGCCTGTACGGCATTGTAAACAACGACAACTTCAGGAACCCCGCCAATGTGACAAGCCTGCTGATAGGCCGTGGCCTGCGGCCGGTGCAGGACTTTGAAAAAACCTTTGCCCGCAAGCTGCTGGAAGGCACCGACTACATCTTCAACCGGCAGGCAGGTTTTATCAGCATCAACCAGTTTTTGCAGCCCGATGAAGTACTGGGGGTTGCTTTTCAATACACTTTCAATGGCCGGGTGTACCAGGTGGGCGAATTTGGCCAGGATGTAGCGCTGGATACGGCCCGTGGCATTTCGAAAATCCTGTTTTTGAAATTGCTGAAAGCCACCAGCCAGCGGCCCAACCTGCCCATTTGGGACCTGATGATGAAGAACGTGTACGCCCTCGACCAGTTCAACATACAGCGGGAAGGCTTTAAGGTGAATGTGATGTACGAAGAGCCCAGCGGGGGCGAAAAACGCATGCTGCCCGAAGGCGATGACCCCGGCCGCCCGCTGCTGCGCATACTGCAGCTGGACCGCCTGAACAACCGAAACGACCCGCAGCCCGATGGTGTGTTTGACTATATCGACAGCTTCACCGTGCAGCCGCAGCAGGGCCGCATCATTTTTCCGGTGCTGGAGCCCTTTGGCAGCGACTTGCGGCGATTGGCTTTTGCCAACCAGCCGGCCAGCACCTACGAAAAATATGTGTTTCAGCCCCTGTACGATACCATCAAAGCCATTGCGCAGCAGAACTATGCCAACCTGAACCGATTCAGGCTGCGGGGCCAATCGAAAGGAAGCGGCGGCGACGATATCTACCTGAATGCCATTAACATACCCCAGGGCAGTGTGACGGTAACCGCCGGCGGACAGATACTAAAGGAAAACGTAGACTACGTGATAGACTACAGCCAGGGCAAGCTGACAGTGATTAACCAGGCCATTAAAAGCTCTGGCGTGCCGGTGAGTGTAAACCTGGAAAATAACACGGGCTTTGGCCTGCAAAACCGCGGCTTTTTTGGCATGCGGTTCGACTACCTGGCCAATAAAAACCTGACCCTCGGCGGCACCGTGATGCGCCTGGGCGAACGGCCGTTCTTTACCAAAATGAACTATGGCGAAGACCCCATCCGCAACCGGATGTATGGTCTCGACTTCAACTACAAAAACGATTGGAAGCAACTGACCCGCTGGCTGGACAAGCTACCTTTTTACAGCACTACTACAGCCTCCAACATACAGGCCTATGGCGAAGCGGCCCTGCTGAAACCCGGCGCACCACCGCAGATCGGGCGGGGTTCCAACGGCCTTATTTATCTCGACGATTTTGAAGGCACCCGTGCCAATATCGACCTGCGCTTTCCCTTTGTGGGCTGGACGCATGCCAGCACCCCGTCGGGTAGTTTCTTTCCCGAAGCCGACTCGAACAACAGCGTTATTTACAACCGCAACCGCTCGAAAATGAGCTGGTACCAGATAGAACCGGTGCTGCAAGACAGCCGCAACCCCAACAACCCTATACAAGACCGCAACCTGCTGAGCGACCCCCGGGTGCGGCAGGTGAGCAACCAGGAACTGTTTCCGCGGCGTACGCCCCTGCCGGGTACCAACCAGCTCATCACGTTCGACATGAGCTTTTACCCCCGCGAACGTGGCACGTACAACTTTGACACCCGAAACGGATTT
>JALOMC010000387.1 GCA_025455665.1 Chitinophagaceae bacterium
AACCAACCCATGAGCCTCGCCGGCGTGCTCGACATTGAAAGCTCAAAGAAGGGTGCCCGTTTTACCCGCTTTTGCGACTGTTTCAATATTCCGCTGCTGGTACTGGTAGATGTGCCGGGCTTTTTGCCTGGTACCGATCAGGAGTGGAATGGCATCATTACCAATGGAGCCAAACTGTTGTATGCGCTGAGTGAGGCTACCGTGCCCCGCTGCACAGTCATCACCCGCAAGGCCTACGGCGGTGCATATGATGTGATGAATAGCAAGCATATTGGCGCCGATGTAAACCTGGCCTGGCCGACCGCCGAAATAGCGGTGATGGGTGCCAAGGGGGCCAGTGAAATCATCTTCAAAAAGGAGATTTCGGAAGCCGATGATCCGGCGGCCAAACTGCTGGAGAAGGAAAAGGAGTACGCCAATCTTTTTGCTAATCCGTACCAGGCAGCAGAGCGTGGGTTTATTGATGAAGTCATTGAGCCGAAGTTTACCCGCCGCAAGCTCATCAAAGCATTTGCCATGCTGGAAAACAAAGTGGTGAAGCGGCCACGGAAAAAGCACGGCAATATTCCGTTGTAAGCATGGGCATGATATTCAAAGCAGCGCATTCGGGCTTAGGTTCCAATGCGCTTTTTTTGTATTCTTGAAGGCACAATACTGACCATATGAAATACCTCTCTTTCTTGAGCTTACTGCTGTGCAGCGCTGCGGCACTGGCGCAGGCACCAGTTGTTCTTCCTGGCATGCCCAGGCCCCTGATGTGGCAAAATCAACCCGCCTCATTCTATGTAAAAGCTGATAGTCTTGTGATCAACAGCGGGGCCAAAACCGATATGTTTCGCGACCCCAATGTGACGTACAATACCGACAATGCGCCGAAATTGCTGATGGATGCAGACGAGCATTTTGTGCTCACAGCCAAATTGCATCACGCTTTTGCTACCAAGTGGGATGGCGCAGCATTGGTACTGATCGAAGACAGTTTACAATGGCTGAAGTTTTGTTTTGAGAAAGACTATCAAGGATCGCATCGGGTGGTATCGGTGTTTACCAATGGCGTAAGCGATGATGCCAACCATGTGGCGGCCACCGGCAAATCGTTTTATTTCAAGTTGGCCAAGGCCGACAATGTCATTACACTTTATACCAGTACCGACGGTAAGAAATGGTTGTTGGTGCGGCATTTGCAAATGAATACCCGGCAACCTTTGAAAGTGGGTTTTTTGGCACAGAGCCCGCTTGGTACCAATTGTAAAGTGAGTATCACCAATATCAGCTATCGGCCGGTGAAGATCAAAGACCCGTACGTGGGCGAGTAGTCGTGCAGCGGCTATTTATTCATATTGCGGAACTGGGCGGACTGCATACGGGCCATGCGCCTTTGCGTGGCAAGGAGCTGGCTCACTGGCCGCATCTGCGCAATGCCTGGCTGCTGACGAATCATGATCGGATAGCGGCCTTTGGTGCCATGGCAGACCTGACGCCAGCGCTGCAGCAACAGGCCGATGAAGTAGTGGATGTAGCCGGCGGACTACTGCTGCCGGGATTTATAGATGCACATACACACTTGGTGCATGCCGGCAGCCGCGAACATGAATTTCTCATGAAATTGCAGGGTGCCACTTATGCCAGTATTGCGGCAGCGGGTGGCGGTATTTTAAGCACGGCAAAAGCTGTACAAACAGCCAGCGAAGACGAACTCTGCACGCTTGCTTACAAACGGCTGCAACAAGCAATTGGACAAGGGACCGTAGGCTTCGAAATAAAATCGGGCTATGGCCTGACGGTAGCCGATGAGCTAAAAATGCTGCGGGTTATCCAGCGGCTCCAGCAAATGGTGTCTGTACCCATCAAAGCCTCCCTGCTGGGTGCGCATGCCATTCCGCCCAACTACAACACGCGGCGCAAGGAGTGGGTGCAAATAGTGGTGCAGGAACTGCTGCCGGCTGCTGCGGAAGCCGGGCTGGCCGATTATGTGGATGTGTTTTGTGAAGAAGGTTTTTTCAGCATTGATGATATGCTGGCCATCATGGCAGCGGGAAAAAAGCACGGTTTGGCTGCCCGGGTGCATGTGAACCAATTGACCGATAGCGGGGCCGTAGAGGCTGCCATTGCAGCGGGTGCTTGTACCGTCGATCATTTGGAGCAAATGACTGACAAAACAATTCAGCAGCTGGCATTGGCTGATACAATCGGTGTTTTGCTGCCTACAGCCGCCTGGTTTTTGCGTTTGCCATTTCCACCTGTCAGGCAGCTGATATCGGCTGGCGCTGCTATTGCCCTGGCTTCCGATTTCAATCCGGGTTCATCGCCAAGTAGCAATATGCATTGGGTATTAGCACTGGCCTGTGTGCAAATGAAAATGACGCCGGCTGAAGCGTGGAATGCCGCCAGCTTTAATGCAGCCTGCTCGCTGGGTTGGCAGCATGAGTTGGGGAGCATTGCTATTGGTAAGAAGGCCAGCTTCATCGTAAGTCGGCCGATGCCATCATTGGAGTATTGGCCCTATGCTTTTGGTAGCAACCACATAGCACAAGTATATGTGAACGGCCAGCTTGCTTAAGGCTGCAGTATCACCTTGCTCTTGGTGGCAATATTGGTACGCTTGTCAAACACAAAATCTGCAAAGCCTGCTTCGCCCTTTTTGCCACTGATGTTGGCCTTTGTGCGGCCGTATTCCAGGCCCTGCTCATCCAGCACACGGGCGGTTACACTGGTATTTACATCGGCG
>JALOMC010000388.1 GCA_025455665.1 Chitinophagaceae bacterium
TGTGCCGAAAAAGCCGCCCGTCGCCAGCTCTACCTCGGTACCCACATGCTGTCCAACTTCATTACTACCGACGATCCCTACGTCACACCCATCCCCGATGAGCGACTGGCCATCACGGGCAGCGCCACCCTGGCAGCAGCCGTGGCCGATACTGCCTCCACTATTGTGTTCGAGGGCAATCCGGCATTTTTTCAAACCGCCAGCAACAACAACCTGAAAAGCGTACGCATAGGCCACGAAATCATCCGCTACCAATCGGTATCGGCGCAGGCACCGTGGACGCTCAGCCATTGCCAACGTGGCCAGTTTGGAACCCGTGCCGCTACCCACGCAGCGGGCGCCGTTGTCAGCAAGCTTACCGATCATGGCTACAACGTGTTTTTGGGCAATGCCGCCCTGAACAAAGAAATGGCCGAAAACATGGCCGATTTTATGAACGCCACCCAGGTGCGCATGCTCGATTTCGACGGCCTCGAAGGCAACCACTCCACCGGCATGGGCAACTATGGCGAGGTGCTCTTTGCCGATGCCTGGTACCAGCGGCTCGATTCCTCCATCAAAAACCACTACCTGTTAGGCGCCAGCCGCAGCGGACATTTCTTTTGGCACTACTATTCACGCATGAACTGGGGCGAACCGTGGTACGCCGGCTTTCGCGAAAGCCAAACCGAATACCGCCTGCGCAACCAGGCCTACTACAAGCGCAACCTGATGCCCGGCATGCTCGGTTGGTTCAAGTTTACAGCGGCCACCACTATCGAAGACATCCAATGGCTGATGGCCCGCTCGGCCGCCTACAATGCCGGCTTTGCCTTCGTGGCCGATCTGCCATCGCTGCAGGCCAATGGCCATACTGCCACCATCCTCCACATCATCAAAACCTGGGAGCAGGCCCGGCTGAAAGGCCTTTTTACACCCGCCCTGCAGCAGCGCATGCTCGATCTGAACACCGAGTTTTCGCTGCGCCCCACCAGCAGCCACACATACGCCCTAACCGAGTACTTTTCGCACAAGCACCAGCACCCCTACCGCACCCGGCAGCCCGGCGAGCCCACGTACAGCTCCACCATCATCCAAAACAAGCAGGCCACGCAGCCCCTGCGCTGGCTGCTCACGGCACAAAACAGCGATCTGACCGGCATCAGCTTTACGTTGGCGCAATACAAAACCATCCCCATCCACCTTACCCTGCGCAAAGGCGAAACCCTGCGCTACGATGGCGGCAGCACCGCTACTGTATACAGCAAAAACTGGCAGGTAGTAAGTACCCTACCCATGCGCCCCGAAGACTGGACCCTGGCAGCTGGCACCGCCACCAGCATTCAGTTCGATTGCCGCTTTGCACAGCCCGATGAGCAGGCAGCTGCCAAACTGGAGTTTGTACTGGCCGGGCCCGACGAAATCATTCAGCAGTAAGGCAGCCACCCATAGTCATAACACAATTACCGGGGGCTCTCAACTGCTGTGCATTCCTCAGCAGCTATACCGGCTGTACGCTTGTAGCCCCGCCCGTGGCGGGGGCTACCCGCTACCATCCGGCAGCCAGTCAGCAGCCGTGCAGGGCTGGGCTGTGCCACTCAAAGGCACCTATGCCCACCGGTCGCATCATGCTTTTGTTGATCCGGCAACCAACAAAGGCGAAAAACCACGACAACTGAGAAGACCACAGGCATTCTGGATCACCATGAAATAAAGGCTGATTATCAATCCTGGAATATTAGAAACTGCTGCCTATTTTTGAAATAGCGGTAATATGATTTCAAAATAAACACCTTTTTACATGAGTAAAACCCTAGTTCAAAAATCCAGATTTACTACTACAACTTTTAAAATTGAAGACACCGGACTTTTCATGAGTACTAAATCAAAACAAAAATCTACTGAACTGCATTATGCCTTTGAGCAGATTAAGACTAATCGAGCAACTGTATTAGACCACAATAAAGGTGCTTTAATTCTTGCCTTTGTTTTTGCCGGAATTGCATTGTTGGTGTTTTTTATGGCGCTTACTGACAAGACAGTTGAAAGGGAAGCAGTCCCAATTTGGGCGACAATTTCTATAGGGCTTTTTGTGTTTTATTTTCTGACGAAGAAGAGAAAAGTTTATTTACAAACGACCGAAAACAAAGCGATAGAATTTTTAGCAAACAACGATAACCTCGACACAATAAATGATTTCATTGAAAATGTATTGACTGAAAGAAACTTGTATTTGGTTTCTAAATATGCCACCTTAAACCGAAATCTTGAATATGTCACTCAATTTGACAATTTGAATTGGCTGCTGAATCATAGAGCAATTTCAAAAGAAAAATATGATGAGAAAGTTCAGGAATTAAATAGTTTATTCGACAGTCACTTAACAAAGAAACCAATCGGATTTACCGCAAATAGTTGATACTGCCGCTAATCGTATCAGGCAGGGCAATTTCACCCCTACCTCTTTACGGCACAGTGCCAGGTTGCAGCCGACGCAGGTTTTGAAAACATCGAATCATATACCAGTTCACTTTCCAAAAAGCAAGATACTAATGGGCGTTTCAATTGTATTATATCAGATGGCTCCAGCAGCCAGCATCCAGACTTTGTCGGCGGCTGCCGTTCAAATCGATCCATCAAAGAGCATCAATCTTTACAAGATGACCGAAGATCTCGGCATCATTTTCATGAATACTGAGGACCCGTACAACGATACAGAAGCACTCCCCTACCAAATGCT
>JALOMC010000389.1 GCA_025455665.1 Chitinophagaceae bacterium
GGGCCCGTGGAGCACGGATGCCTGCGGCGAAACAGCCACCCGCACCCGCCAGCGCAGTGTGATTACGCCGGCAGCCAATGGCGGCGCCGAGTGTGGTCCATTGACAGAAACAGAAACCCGCCAGAACCCTGCCTGCCCGGTAGACTGTGTACTGAGCGACTGGGGCGAGTGGAGCCCTTGGAGCACCGAATGTGGCTTCGCTACACGTTCACGGTTCCGTACCGTCATTACACCGGCGGCTAATGGCGGTGCAGTTTGTGGGCCATTGGAAGAAATAGAAACCCGAAACGTAGAACCAACAGTGCTGACTACAACGGTTACAAACTGTAGTGCATATACCTGGCCAGTAAATGGCAGTGTGTACACCACCAGTGGCCAATACACCGTTGTAAATGGATGTACTACACATGTGCTCAATCTTACCATTGCCAGCAGTGCGCCTGTAGTTTCAACCGGTGTACCTGCTAATGTGGTGTACCGGGCCATTGAAGCTCGTTGGAAGGGCTTTAATAACACCAGTGGTGTAAACACGGCCTTGTACCTTGGCAACAATAACATGGCAAGCGGCGGCACCAACCGTGTGGAAGTGGGTCGCAATGGTTTGTATGCGAAGCCCGGCGAAACACCAGTGTCTTTTGTGTACAGCCGGGCGGGCAATCTGCTGACGGCATCCGTAGGCACCCGCTCTGTTACCTACACCAATGTATCTGCTCGGGCTACCGGCAATATGGGTGTGCTCAACTTTATGCATATCATGTTGCGGACCGGTTCGGGTAACAATACCGGTGTAGCAGAGTTTAGGAATGTGGTGCTGAATGGGCAGGCCCTTGGCAATTTTGTAACACCTGCTGCCAGCCTCCTCAACTGGACGGTCACCAATGTTGATTTCAGCCAGGGCTTTGTGCTCACGGGCATCATCCGCCTGGATGCAGGCACCTACGGCACCAATGAGGGCTCCAAACTCGATATTTGGGTGGGGCACAACAATTCGCCGTTGCCCTGTACCAATACGGCAGCACCCATTGCGCTACGTGCCGATGCAGCCGCACAGGCCAAACTGGCCATGCAGCAGGCTGAAGCTGCTGACGTGCCCACGCTGGATGCCGAAGTGCTGAACAACCCCGCTGCCGGTAACGACGCGTTTCAACTGCGCATTAAGGCAGCGCCGCAGGCCGCTGTGCAAATGCGTGTAGTAGACGCAGCCGGCCGGCCGGTAGAAGGACGCCAGCAATTGCGCAACAACGAGGTGGTGCGATTTGGTAGCAGCTATCGGGCTGGTATTTACCTGGTAGAACTGCAAGATGGCCAGCAGCGGAAATTGGTGAAAGTACTGAAGCAGTAATGCCCGCTGTTAGCGAAGCATGACATTGATTACGGGAGTCGATTGGTAGCAGTCGGCTCCCTTTTTTTATCAGGCATGAAAGCCCAGGTGCTGCTCTACAGCGGCAGGAAGTATAGGTAGGTGGCGGCGCTCAATCAAAAAGCTGGTGAGTACGGCAAAATCTTTGAAGATGTAGTGTTTGTCAGCTGCGCCTTTCAGGTAGTCTTTGCCACTGCTGCCACCAGTGCCAACGCGGCTGCCTATCATGCGGTGCACCATATTCATGTGCCGGTAGCGCCAGCTGCTCAGCTGTTCATCCAGTTCGAGCACGGCGTTGATGGTTTGAAACGGCAATTGCAGCAAGGGGTAGCCGCGGTAGCACATAATGAAAAGTGCCGCCCGGCATGCCCGTGGCGATAGTTGGCAGGGGCGTTCATCGCCATTTGTCAGCCCCATTACTTCATCAAACGCAGCCAGATTACCAGCTTCAGCGTGGCTCAGGCTTTGGCGCAGGCATGCTCGGTAGCCTTGCCAAAACACACCTGCCACTGCGGCTGTTTCATCGGGCACGAAGCCAAAATTGGTCCAGAGGTCGGTGCGGTCGAAAAACGGCATGCGCTGCAACCATTGGTCGAGCAAAAACAGCAGGGTAGGAGCCTGCTCGGCAGCCTTTACTATAGCGGTGTATTCGGGTCGCAACGCACTGGTATAATAATGCTGGCCATGCCGCTGATCGAACGGCAGGCCGAGGCGGGCCTCCAATACTTTGAACTGCCAGCTTTGAAAGCCGGATGCTGGCCGCAGCAGATCACGAAAGTCGAGGAAATCCATGGGCGTCATGGTTTCCATGATGTCCATTTGCTGCACCAGGGTGCGCATAATGGTATTGACCCGCTGCAGCCGGTGAACGACTGTTTGCAGCGCCGGAGAGTTGTCGTTGATAGCCGGCTGTTGTAAAATGGTAGCCACTGAGTCCACCTCAAACAGCATTTGTTTGAACCACAGTTCGTACGACTGGTGAATGATGATGAACAGCATTTCATCATGTGCAGCCTGATGCGGCTGTTCAAAGCTCACGGGCTGTTGCAAGTCGAGCAATTGTGGCAAACGCAAATAATCGGCGTAGTACTGGGGCGAAGCACTCATGTGGCAAGCTGGTTTAGGCCCGCAAGTAAAGGTTTTTGCCTGCAAGGCAGGTACGCCAAAGCATGATAAATGGCAGGTTTTGATTTCCGTGGTTATGTGTATTTTCGACACATTACCAATTAAGTACACACCATGAAAAGATTGCTTGTGCTACTGGCGGCCATTGGCCTGCTGGCAGCTTGCCGGTCGGGTAGCACTCCGGCATTCGATGCCACTGCTTA
>JALOMC010000390.1 GCA_025455665.1 Chitinophagaceae bacterium
CCGGGCCGACTCTGCCCGTCGTATCTACAACGGTTTCCGCGAAGTGAATGGCCAGCGTCCGAATATCGGGTCGGCTGTTGTACTGGAAAACACCAACAAGGGCGGCGGTATCATATTGACTGCTGAAATCAAGAAAGTAAGCCCCAAGGGCCTGAGCGGTTCATTGGCCTATACCTATACCGATGTGGTGGACGTAGCCGGCAACCCCGGTTCGGTAGCTGCTTCGTTCTGGTCGGGCAACCCTGCTGTGGGTACGCAAAACCAAATACTGCCTGGCCGTGCCGGTACACTGGTGCCGCACCGCATTATTGGTACACTTAGCTACCGGGTAGAGTACCTGAAGTTTATGGCCACCACAGTGACCCTCTTCTACTCTGGCTTCAACCAGGATGTGTTTAGCTGGACCTATCAAAACGATATGAACGGCGATGGTAATGCTTCCGACCTGATTTTCATTCCCCGCAATCAGTCAGACATCAACCTTCTGCCCATTACCGGTGCCACACCGTTTTCGGTGCAGCAGCAGTGGGATGCCCTGAATTCTTTCATTACCAACAACAACTACCTGGATAAGCGTCGTGGTCAGTACGCCGAGCGTAATGCATCTGTGCTGCCCTGGCGCCACAACCTGGACCTGAACATTCAGCAGGATTTCTTCAAGAACATTGGCAAGAACCGGAACACGCTCCGCTTGACAATCGACATCCTGAACTTCACCAACATGCTGAATCGCAACTGGGGTCTTCGCGACCAGCGTGTGCTGAACAACATGCCATTGGTATTTGCTGGTGCGAACGCTGCTGGTCAGCCCACTTACCGCATGCAGGTGGTAAATGGTCAGCTGCCTACACAAGCTTTCCAAACAAACCGCTCAGTAGCCAGTACCTGGGCTATGCAGATTGGTTTGCGCTACATCTTCAACTAAGAAGCAGCCCGCTGCTTTTCATAAAAAAAGACCTGCTGAATCAGCAGGTCTTTTTTTGTGGAGCATGCTCAGTAGCGAATGTATCGGCTGCTGTCTTCGCGGCTCAGCAGGTGCCGGTATCGTCCATCGGCCAACAGATTGGTCAGTAGTAGACGGCGTCCATTCAGCCTTACTTCGTTTAGCACGAAGCGAATGCCGTGGCTATAATCCACATACCAGTTGACATGGCCCACATACAGCGGCTGAATGGGGCGGCCGTCGGGCCGATGCCAACCGTAAATGGCTACCCGGTGGGAACGTTCCAACAATTTGGGCGATGACACCACATCCTTTTTTATGCCAGCAATGAGGCCCGGCAGCCCCCCGCGTTGTCCTTCAATCATCAGGTGGTGGGCATACATAGTAGCACCACTATCGCGGTAGGCAACCATCGGCAGCGGCGCCAGTGTCAGTTTTGCCTGGCTCCAAATGCTGTCAACAATCAAACTGGTGGGAAACACAGCGCCCACTTTGTCCATCATTTGCTGCGCAGCCATGGGCGTCGTGGGTACCCGCACCCAATCGGCATCGTACCCCAGCACCAGATAATCGGGCGATACCCGTAGCAAGATGCTGACAGCACGGCCACCACTATCGCGACCATGTATTTTTATTATAGGAAAACGGCGCCAGAAACGAGGTACCTGCCCGCGGTTAAACCAATCGAGAGCCATTGAATCTCGCTGCTGCCAGTGCATAGCACTCGCCTTTGCGTAAAAGCTGCTACCCGACCAGGCATGGTCTGTGATGGCGGCGGGTAATTGTATGCGGTGCGACGAGCTGCAGGCAGCGCCCAGCAGGGCCATCAGCGTCCCGGCGGCCCTGGCTTTCATGCTACTTTACAATGCGACGTAGTTCACGGTCGGCATCCCGCTGCTTAATGGTATCCCGCTTGTCGTGCAGTTTTTTGCCCTTGCCCAGGCCTATTTCTATTTTGGCGTAGCCCGATTCGGCAAAAAAGATTTTCAGCGGCACAATGGTGTAGCCCTTCTCCTTCATTTTCCCTTCCAGCTTTCGCAGCTCCTTTTTGGTCAGCAGCAACTTTCGCTCTTGCGTAGGCAAATGATTGTAGATGGTACCCAGCTTGTACTCGCTGATGTGCAGGCTTTTAATGAAAAGCTCTCCCTTGTGAAAAAAACAGTAGGCATCGTTGAAGCTGGCTTTGCCGGCTCGCAGCGATTTCACTTCGGTACCAGAAAGCACCAATCCGGCCACAAAGCTTTGCTCGATGAAATACTCGTGGTAAGCTTGTTTGTTGTTAATGATCATGTATACACCTCTCTCGACGCTTTAGTGCTGAAACAAGTCGAGCAGTTGCGTCAGTTTGGCTTTCAGGTCTTTGCGATCGACAATGAAATCAAGAAATCCTTTGTCCATCACAAACTCTGAAGTTTGAAAGCCTTTCGGCAGATCTTTTTTAATAGTTTCCTTGATGACCCGCGGGCCGGCAAACCCGATCAGTGCCTTGGGTTCGGCAATAATCACATCGCCCACCATGCTGAAAGAGGCAGTGGTACCACCAAAGGTGGGGTCGGTACACAGGCTGATGTACGGAATTTTTGCATCGGCCAGTAGCGCCAGTCGGCCCAGTGTTTTGGGCAGTTGCATCAGGCTGAATGCACTCTCCATCATACGGGCACCACCGCTCTTGCTCACTATCATCAGCGGAATGCGATGCTCCAGCGAGTAATCGGCTGCCCGGCAAATCTTTTCGCCCATCACGGCCAAGGCTGCCACCAATAAACTCGAAATCCATGCAGGCAATCACGAGGTCGAAGCCTCCGACTTTGCCTACTGCCACACTCATGCTATCCTTGAGGCCGGTTTTCGAAATCGTTTCTTGCAGGCGCTTCCCGTAGGGTTTCAGATCGGTGAAGCCGAGGAAATCTTTGCTGAGAATGTTATCGAACAGCCGGGTGTACTGCTGGTCGTCGTACAAAAAATTGAAATATTCTTCGCTACCAATCCGGTGGTGATAGTTGCAACTGGGACATACAAACAGGTTGTCCTTCAGCTCCTGCACGGTACCAGTATGCTTACAGCTGGGGCACATCACCCACAAGCCATCGGGGGTCTCTTTCTTTTCAGAAGTAGAAGTAGTAATGCCCTTGTTTTTACGCTTGAACCAGGATACCCTTTGCGCCTCATCGGCCGCTGGTGCCAGGTCATCGCCCGACAAGCGCCGCTCAAACTCTTCCAGGTGCTTTTCTTCTCTGTTGCTCATAATCGAAAATTGAAGCGGGTAAAAGTAAACAACCTGCACCAAACGGCGCCAGCCGGTGCCTACCCCGTCCGCAGGCTGCTAAAATAGGCCGCTGCTTCCTTCATTCGGCTGCCATACCAGCTAAACATTTCCCCGTCTACCAGTTGCACCCGTGCCTGCGGCAGCAATTGCTGCAGTTCCTGCAAATGCTTTTCCCGAAACGGGTAGGGCTCGCTGCTGAGCAGCACCCAATCGGGCTGCCAGGCCTGCATTTGCACCACCGTCACCTGCGGGTAGCGGGTGCTGTGGGCGGCCACATTGCAAAAGCCGGCCAACTCTAGCATATGGTGAATATAAGTGTCGGCCCCAACGGTCATGTACGGCTTGCGCCAAATGAGGTACAGGGCCCTGCCCGCCGGCGCCAGCGGAAAGCCAACGAAACTGGCGGCAATAGCCGCATTCAGCTCATCAGCTAACAGACGCCGACCTGTGGCACGGCCTATCTCGGCATTTACCGCCACGGCATCGCCAAAATTTTGAACATCGGTCAACAGCACCGGCACGGCCGTGGCAATAGCTTCCACCTGCTCCCGGATGTTTTCCTCCTTGCTGGCAATGACCAAATCGGGGGATAGTGCCAGCACCCGCTGTGCATCTACCTGCTTGGTGCCTCCTACCCGTGGCTTGGCCTGGTGCCAATGCGCCGGATGAACACAAAACTTCGTGATGCCGACTACTTCTTCTTCCAGTCCCAGATCGTACA
>JALOMC010000391.1 GCA_025455665.1 Chitinophagaceae bacterium
ACTGTCAGCATATTGTACACCATGAAATCGAGGAATCGATTGTCGTATACCGTCCAGATGGCAACGAGCAGCAGGGTAAAATGGATGACCACTGCCCACTGCCATGCCCGTAGGCGCAGTTGTTGGATGTATTCATCTTCCTGGGCTGTTTTGGCAAAGCTGAGCAGCAGCAGGCCTACGATGCAGCCCGTCAGTGCCAGTTCATCGGTCAGGTTTTGGTTGCCCATCAGGTGCAGGGCATGTTGCGGGCTGGCATCCAGCCAGGCCCACTCAAAGTCGAAATACATGGACGCGACGCCCAGCGCCAGCGAAGGCAGTAGCAGAGCGAGGCCCCACCAACGGTAGTGAGGCGGCAAGCTAAGGGGTTGTTGCATGAGAAGATGATTTTTGGCGGGTGAATGAAAAAGGAAGGCTGGTGTGATGATCGATGAGTGTGGTTTACTTTACCAAAAGTAAAGTATATTTTACATTATGGAAAATAAGCCTGTCAAAAAAATGCCAAAGCTGCTGGCCATGGGCTTTACCAAAAAATAAGAAGCAGACGGAGGAAGCCTGCGTTTACTTTGCCGGCATGGATTTCAATGAAATACTCACCATTGCCTTCACGCTGTTTGCGGTCATCGATATTGTGGGATCCGTACCGCTGCTCATTTCGCTCAAACACAAAATGGGCGGCATCAATGAAGCCAAAGCCACACTGATATCGGGCGCCCTCATGGTGCTGTTTTTATTTGTGGGCGAAAAGTTTCTGAACATCCTGGGCATCGATGTCCGGTCGTTTGCGGTGGGCGGTTCCATTGTCATTTTCATCCTCGGGCTGGAAATGGTCCTGGGTATCGAGTTTTTCAAAAGCGATGGCGACCCTAAAACGGGCACCCTGGTGCCCATTGCCTTTCCGCTGATAGCCGGTAGCGGTACCCTTACTACCATTATTTCGCTGCGGGCCAACTATGCCGAGGTGCCCGTGCTGGTAGGCATTTTGGTCAATCTGATCATTGTGTACCTGGTGCTCAAGTCGCTCGATTTCATTTCGCGGCTGCTGGGCCCGGCGGGTATGCTGGCGGTACGCAAGTTTTTTGGCGTGGTGTTGCTGGCCATTGCGGTCAAGATATTTGCCAGCAATGCCGGGGGCCTCATTCAGCACTAAAACTTGGTACACCGCTATTTTTGCCGCACATTTGCTGCCCCAAAGTACACACTGGCCTTGTAGTACAATGGATAGTATAAGAGTTTCCGAAGCTCCAGATCCAGGTTCGATTCCTGGCGAGGCCACCGCAAAAAGCCGGCTCATGTTGTTTCCATTGCCCGACTGCTTCAATACTAGCGCCGATTGTATAACAACTAAGCACGGCTATTTCCATTTTTTTTGAGTGGCCAATTGCCTTCTCCGGGCTTTGTTTCATTTGGTCAGCATTGTTTCTTATTGTAGGTTGGTGGCAAAAGTGAACCGTTTACAAAGGCAGTATTATGAAGTGCAGCGCATGGATGATTTCGATAAGCTTGTTGTTGGCCAACGGGCTTTTTGCGCAAAAAGTAAAGCTGAGAGCAGAGAATCTGACAGCTAATCAGGTGTACGTACACAACCAACGACTGCAAGGAGAGAGCGTGGTGCAGGTAGTAAAGGACTCGACAGTAAAAGAACCGGATGAGCCAACATTTGCAAGGGTCAATGCAGCCGATTTCAAAGAGGGGGTTATTGAAGTAAAGGTGTTAAGTCGGCTATTGCCAACAGCTTCGCCCACCGATCGCGGGTTTATCGGACTGGCATTTAGAATCAACGATAACAACTCAAAATTTGAGTGTATTTATATACGGCCTACCAATGGCCGTGCCAATGACCAGCTGCGCCGCAACCACGCCATTCAATATTTCTCCTATCCGGCATATAAGTTTTCACGGTTGCGGAAAGAAAGCCCCGAGCAATATGAGTCGTATGCAGATATGGGATTGAATGAATGGATTAAAATGACCATCGTGGTGCAAGGCCAGACAGCAAAGCTTTTTTTGAATAACAACAAGCAACCATCGCTGATAGTAAACGATTTGAAGCATGGCGCCGACGCATCTGGCGGCATTGGTCTTTTTGTGGACGTGGGCACTGAGGGGTACTTCAAAGACCTGCATATTACAGCTTTGAAATAGCCATGGGCTTTATGGCGAAACACGCTTCATGATACTATCTGGTTCGGCAATCTGCTGGCATAAAACGAGTTCTGCTGACAATGGTTTAGTCGGCCGATTCATAGTCGGACGTGGAATCATCATAGCTCGTTCAAACATCAATTTTGGCACTGACGACCGATCGCTTTTCAAGCAATTTTTCCAGCAGCAACATATGCCATGCAGTCCGGATCTGCATCTATAGCTCATTGTTCATTTACCAAAAAACGAAATACCATGCGTACCGCATTACTCGCCCTGCTCCTGGGCCTCACCACCGTCACTGTTTCGGCGCAGTCACTACCCGATTTTGCCAGCATTCGCTTGCAGGTAAAGGAAGATTATGATGACAATGCCAACCAGGCTGCCCTTACAGCCGCCACCTACCTGCTCACAAAACCGCTGAGCGACCCCCAGCGGCCAGCTGCACTGGCCTATGTGCTGCGCTGGATGACCGGCTCGCCCGACTATTCCTTCAGCCTCGATGCCAAGGCCATGCGCTTTACAAAAAGCAACGATGACCTGCTCGGCTTGTACATGGCCGGCATGGCCCGCTTTGCCCTCGAAAACAAAGACAAAGCCGCTGATGCAAAGGCGGTGAACATGGGTGGCCTGCAGCACGTGGCCAACTATGCCAGCCATGCAGCCAACGGTGTAAAGCTGAACGGCGAATTAAAAAAACTGATAAAAGCCAGCCAGGATGGCAAACTAGCAGCGTACCTCGGGGGTTAGTAAGGCAAACGATACAGCAGCATGGCAAGTGAACGCCCCGTCTTTTTATCGGCCGAATGGAAATACCTGGCCATGCTGAATTATCGGGTGCCGCCCCACCTGCTGGCGCCGCACGTGCCACCCGGCACCGAGGTAGACCTTTGGCAGGGCGAAGCGCTGGTAAGTGTGGTGGGCTTTCTGTTTAACCGTACCAAAGTATTTGGCCTGCACTGGCCCTGGCATACCAATTTTGAAGAAGTAAACCTGCGCCTGTATGTACGTCGCTACGAAGACGGCCAATGGAAGCGGGGCGTGGCATTTGTAAGCGAAATAGTACCTCGGCCCGCCATTGCCATCATAGCCAATGCCCTGTACAACGAGCACTACCGCTACATGCCTACTCGTCATCAGCTGCAGCACGATGCCGAACGCCTACGGGTAGATTATGGATGGAAACACCGCGGCCATTGGAATAGCATGGAGATCACCGCTGATCCGGTGGCGGTACCCATTGCCGAAGGCAGCGATGCCGAATTCATATTTGAACATTATTGGGGCTACAATGCGCTGAAAGACGGCCGCACAGTAGCCTACCAGGTGCAGCACCCTCGCTGGCTACACTACCCGGTGCAGCAGTGGCAGCTGCAGCTGGATGTGGCTGGTGTCTACGGCGAAGCCTGGGTGCCGTGGTTGTCGGCAGCGCCTCACAGTGTTATGTTGGCTCATGGCTCAGCCGTGACAGTGCACCGCCCCGTAAAATGGCGCCACCCGGTTGCCTGAGGCGGTGGCGACATGTGCAGTGGTCCATTACCTTTAGCGGCCATACATACGCTAACCAACCTTACTACGCATGCAAGCAGCAATTCCCTGGCAAGAGCGACCCTCCGGAAACGCCGATGTGATGTGGCGCTACAGCCACAATCCTGT
>JALOMC010000392.1 GCA_025455665.1 Chitinophagaceae bacterium
AGCCGCTGCCCACAAAAGTGAGCACACACAGCACAGTGATAAACGTGGTACGAACAGGTTTGCGGTACAAGATATTGTCCATGGTGTATTGGTATTGGTTTCCTTTTTTCTAACCCATAATAATGCCGGCTATAGAAGCCGATAGGTAGGAGGCGAGTGTGCCGCACAACAATGCCCGCATGCCCAGTTGTGCCAGGTCGGCACGGCGGGTGGGGGCCAGCTCGCCAATGCCGCCTATCTGCATGCCTACGCTGCTAAAGTTGGCAAAGCCGCAGATAGCAATGCTTACAATCAGCAAGCCTTTTTCGGTTACCAATGGCACCGCTTTGGTGGTCAGGTTATTAAATGCTACAAACTCATTTACGGTCAGCTTTTGGCCCAGCAGGGTAGCGGCGTTGGCCACATCCTCGTTGGGGATGCCCATGCTCCAGGCAAAGGGGGTGAACAGCTTTCCGAATACGTAGTTGAGGCTCAGGTCAAAGTCGGGGTTGAACAGGTGTCCGCCTTTCAACAGCAGGTAATCTACCAATGCTATCAGGGCAATGAAACCAATCAGCATGGCAATCACGTTTATCCCAATCTTCATGCCATCGCTGGCGCCGTGGCTGATGGCATCAATGAGGTTGCTATACTGGCTTTTTACGTCCAGTTTCACCTTGCCCATGGTTTGGCTTTCTTCGGTTTCGGGGTACACTATTTTGGCAATCACAAGGGCACCCGGTGCGGCCATCAGGCTGGCGGTAATGAGCTTGGGAGCCAGATCGAGGCCGGCTTTGGCCCCCATATTGGCATACACTACCAAAATACCGCCGGCAATACAGGCCAGGCTACCACTCATGCTGGCCAGCAGTTCGCTGCGGGTCATGCCGGCCAGATAGGGCCGTATCATCACCTGTGCTTCTACCTGCCCTACAAAAGCGCTGGCCACATTGCTGAGGGCCTCGGCACCGCTCACCCGCATAATGAAGTTCATGCCCTTGGCAATGATGCTTACCAGTCGCTGCATCACTTTGAGGTGATACAAGACCGCTACTATCACACACACCAAAATGATGGTGGCTACTACATTGAAGGCAAATACAAACATGCCGGGGGCATTGTAGTTGGCCGGCTGTCCATCAAACCCAATGGTGGCAATGCCGCCATACACAAAGTTGGCACCCGCCTTGGCAAACTCTTCAATCTTTTGCATGCCACGGCCCAGCTTTTGAAAAAAAGCCGTGATGAAATCGACCTTGAGCACCAACACGCCAATGACTACCTGCAGCAAAATACCACTGATGACCACCCGGGGGTTGATGCGTTTTTTATTGTTGGAAAACAGCCAGGCAATGAACAAGATCAGTGCAATGCCAATCAGACCATGAAAGCGACCCATTTGCAACGTTGAGCAGATGAATAAAAAATGATGACTGCCGAAAATAGGGATTAAGGCACTAGGAGCATGGAGGCCACCCCATATTTTATCGGCATGGCTGGTACCAGCGGTTTGCAGTTTTGCAGATTTGTACAGTACATTTAAAGCATTCTTCCATTTTAATCCAACCTCCAACATGATCAATCCATTTGCCGCCAAATGGTGGTGGCCACTGGCTGCCGTAGCTGCTGTTGCAGCCGGCCAGCACTGGCTCAGCAGCGATGGCAGTACCGCTGCTAACTGGCCTGCAGCACCCGCTGCCGATAGCACTAAAAAAGACACGCTTCAATACACGGCCTTCAAAGACTTGCCGTTGAAGCCCGAGCGGGAAATAAAATTTACCACCAGCGAAGGCACCTGGATGAGTGTAGACGTGAGCCCCGATGGCAAAACGCTGGCGTTTGATTTGATGGGCGATATCTATACCATGCCCATTGAGGGTGGCAAGGCCACGCCCGTCACCACTGGTATGGCCTATGAAACGCATCCCCGCTTTAGCCCCGATGGCAAAAAGCTACTCTTCACCAGCGACCGCAGCGGCAACGACAACCTGTGGTACATCGACATGGAGAAGAAGGACACGGTGCAAATAACCCGCGACCGCCAGGGCGATGTACCCGGCGCAGCATGGACGCCCGATGGCGACTACATTGTGGTATCCAAGGGCCGCCGCGTTCCTAAGCTGTATTTGTATCACAAAGACGGCGGTGGTGGTACGCAGCTGAATGATGCGCCGGCCAGCATGAAAACCATCGACCCGGTAGTAAGCCCCGATGGTAAAAAGATTTACTTCAGCTGGCGCAGCGGTAGCTGGAACTACAATGCCCTGCTGCCGCAATACCAAATAGGCACTTACGACCGTGATAAGGGCACCATCACCAGCCTTACCAGTCGATATGGTTCGGCCTTTACACCCACCCTTAGCAAAGACGGCAAGTGGATGGTGTATGGTAGCCGCTGGCAAGACAAAACCGGCCTCGTCATTCGCGACCTGCAAAATGGCGACGAACGCTGGCTGGCCTATCCGGTGCAGCGTGATGAACAGGAGAGCATTGCACCGCAAGGCGTACTGCCAGGCATGGCCTTTACGCCCGATAGTAAGTTTTTGATTGCTTCATACGGTGGTAAAATCTGGAAACTGCCGGTAGATGGATCGGCAGCATTGGCCATCAATATGCAGGTAGATGTAAGGCTCGAAATGGGGCCCCGCTTGTACTTCAATTATCCGGTGAAAGACACCAGCCATGCACTGGC
>JALOMC010000001.1 GCA_025455665.1 Chitinophagaceae bacterium
TTCTATTGCAGCGGTTTCGGCTATCTCCTCGCGGTAATCGGTCAGTTGGCGCTTGCGCTGGCTGGTCAGTATCGTATTCAGGCTTACCCGGTACAGCCAGGTGCTAAACTTAGCCTCGCCGCGAAAGCTGCCGTAGGCCCGCCATGCCTGCAGCAGTATTTCCTGATAAAGATCTTTCCGATCCTCATCGCTGTCGGCATACAGGCCCACCAGTTTGTAAATAATGCCCTGGTTGGCGGCTATTTGCGCTAGAAACTCCTTTTCTGATGGCATGTGGGGTAACAGTATTTCGAGCTGAGCTACAAGGCCCATGCCGCTAACAAGATAGGGCCGAGGCAGCTAATGTTGGCTGCATGTGCGACTGCTGCCAATGACGAGCCGATTTGGCAAAACCAGCACCAATCAGCAGGCCCATCGCCAGCAGCAGCAGAGCAAAGCCGTACTTTACGAGTTGTCTTCTGTCGAAAAATTTTTCCATCGTCTGTTCCTGATTTTTTTGATGTGCACAGACATTGGTAGCAGCCAGGGGGTCTTGCATTACAGCCTGCCAATAAAAAAATGCCATCATTTTCACATGCTTATGCGATGAAGCGGTATAGCTGCCGTGGCTTGTTTTGCAGTACACACTAAATACATTGTTTTTATGCTTCGCACACTGCTCTTCTGCTGCCTTTTTGCCGGCGGCTACCAGCTGGCGGCTGCCCAGTTCGGCACCTCTCCATGGCCTACTGCTTCCTTTAGTCCGGCCCAGTTGCTACAGCATGCCGAGCTGTACAGCCAACTGCTGGATTTGAACATGACCAGCCATGAAAAACAACAGCATGCCCGCTACCTGCAGCAAAAGCTGGATGCACAGGATGCTCAAGTAATAGACAACCCAACAGGTGATTTAGCATTTAAGCAGCGCATGGATGCCATGAACCCGGCCCAACGCCAGCAGTTGATAGAGCGTACCCGCCCAATGACCATTGACCTGCTGCTGAAGCCAGAGGCGGCACACGATGAGGCTACCCAATGGATGCTGCGTTTGTATTTGCAAAAGCATCCATCGCTGGTGGCCTCTGTCATTCCATTTACCCGGCATATAGCCGATGCGCTGATTGATAGCGACTACTTTATTGGCACCGTGCTGAAAGGCCAACCGGGCAAGCCACTGCGCCCCGACCAACGACAAGCGGCCTACCAGCAATTGGGCAAAGCATGGAAGGGATTGCCCGAAGCGCAGCAGCGGCAGCTGCTATACAACACCAGCTATACCTCAGCAGTTATTCACTACTGGCCGCAGCTGGGTGCTGCCAGCCGGCTGGATGTAAAACTGAAGATGGTGGGCGCCGACTACCTGACGGCGGCTGAGAAGCGAATGCTGCAGCAGCAAGCCAGTCTGCAGCAACAGGCCATGGCCTTGGGTGGCCAACAAGGGCAGCTGCTGCAAAATGAAATCAACTTCATGAAGCAAAGCCAGGACATCATTATGGGCCGCGGCATTCGGTGGAATCCGGCGGCGAACCGCTACGAACAAATGGGCGGCGTTGTCACTGAGTTTTGGGCACCGTAGTTTATTGCCAGCCGCCACCCAGCGCTTTGTACAGCTGTACCAGCGCATTCAGGCGCTGCTGAAAAGTAACGGACTCGGCCAGCTCCGCATCAAACAGGTAGTTTTCCTGTATCAGCACTTCGTAGTAGCTACTGTAGCCATAGTCGTATTTGGCACGGGTCAGCTCCAGCGATTTTCGGGCAGCCTTTGTCAGTTCGGTACGCACGTTGTATTCGTCATTAAATGTGCGGTACTGCGCCAGCGCATTGTCTACATCGGCCATGGCCCGCAGCACAGTTTGCTCATAGTTGTAGGCCAGCTGCTTGGTGCGGTATTCCTCCACTTTTATGCGGCGTTTGTTTTGCCCAAACTGAAAAATGGGCCCCACCAACCCCGCAAAGCCATTGGCTACAAAACCACTGCCGCCTACCAGGCTGCTGAGCTGCGGACTGGCAAAGCCCAACACACCTGTGAGGCTGAACTGCGGATACAAGTTGGCCCGGGCAATGCCGATGTTGTAAAACTGTGCTTCCAGCCGGCGTTCGGCTTCCCGCACATCGGGGCGGCGCTGCAGCAGCTGCGAGGGCAGGCCGGCAGGAATATCGGGCGTTACAGTTTGTGCAAACAAAGCGTCGCCCCGCTCCAGCGGGCCCGGGGGCAGGCCCATCAGGGTACGCATGGCGTTTTGCACCAAAATAATTTGCCGTTCGAATGCCGGAATAGCCGCTGCGGCCAAGCCAGCCTGCTGATCGGCTTGCAGCTTATCTACCTCGGCCACATAGCCTTTGCTAAATCGTTCGCCGATGATGCGGGCACTTTCCTGCCGCACCGTCAGGGTGCGCCGTGCTACCGCCAGGCGGTTGTCAAGGTCTCGCAGCAAAAAGTATTGCGCCGCCATTTCTGCCACCAGGCTTACTACCAATGCATTCCGGTTATCTACATCGGCCAGCAGGCGGGTGTAGGCAGCCTGGTTATTGTTGCGAATGCGGCCCCACAGGTCTATTTCCCAGTTGAGGGTGCCCAAAGCCCGCAGGGCACCACCATCTACGCCAGCGCCTATGCGGCGGGCATCGGTACCGGCCTGGCCGCCACCCGCCTGTAGCTGGTAGCCAAAGGCCGGATACAGATTGGCCCGCACCAGCCCGGCTATTTCACGGCTTTCTTCTATGCGGTTGGCCGCTGCCAGCAGGTTGCGGTTGCTATCCAGCGCTGTGCGTATGTAGCGCTGCAGCACCGTATCGCCGTACAAATTGAACCAGCTGAGCAGTGCACTGGTATCGGCACTGGCGGGCTGGGCATATTGGGCAGGCATATTGGGCAGTGTGGGCTGGCTATACTTGCCACCCACCAGGCAGCCGGTGCTTCCCATCAGGGTAGCCGCGGCCAGTATCATCAGCATGCGAGGGCGCATATCAGGTAGTTTCTGGTTGTTCAGGTTGTGCCGATGCTGCAGCATCGTCGTTATGGTGGTTGGCTTCGGCAGCGGCTACAGCCGGGGCAGCCTGGGCAGCGGCCTTGCGCTTGTTGCCTTCTATCATTACAAAAAAGGCGGGTATGAGAATGACCCCGATGATGGTGGCCACCAGCATACCGCTGAATACGGTGGTGCCCATCACTTTGCGGGCCTCAGCACCAGCGCCCGATGCCAGCATCAGCGGCACTACCCCCAGTATAAAGGCAAATGAGGTCATGAGGATGGGCCGGAAACGCAGGCGTGCCCCTTCAATGGCAGCCGCCAGCGCCGTTTTGCCGTTGAGCTCCATTTCCATTTTGGCAAACTCAACAATCAGGATGGCATTTTTGGCATTGAGGCCAATGAGCATGACCAACCCGATTTGGGCAAACACATTGTTGACATACGTAGCAGCAAACATGCCGCCGATAAACAAGCCCAGCAGCGCCCCCATCACCGCCCATGGCGTGCCGAGCAGCACGCTAAAGGGCAGTTTCCAGCTTTCGTATTGCGCAGCCAAAATCAAAAACACAAACAACAGCGCCATGGCAAAAACGGCTGCGCCCTTGCCGGCACTCTCCCGCTCCTGGTAGCTCACATTGCTCCACTGGTAGCCCATGGTGGTGGGCAGCACTTCTTTAGCCACCTGCTCCAGCGCATCCAGCGCCTGTGCACTGCTGTAGCCGGGGGCTGGCTGCCCGGTTATTTCAGCCGCACGGTATATATTGAAATGGTTGGTAAACAAGGGGCCGCTGGTATCGGTTACGGTGGCCAGTGTACCCATGCTCACCATATTGCCTTTGGCATCGCGTACAAAAAACTGGCTGATGTCTTCGGGCTTCATCCGGTAGTCTACATCGCCCTGCACATACACCCGGTACTGCCGGCCAAAGCGGTTGAAATTGTTTACAAATGAGCCGCCCATCATGGTGCTCACCGTGCTGTTTACATCGCTCAGGCGCAGGCCCAGTTTTTCTACTTTTTCCCGGTCTACGTTGATGCTCTTTTGCGGCACATTGGCCCGAAACAGGGTGTAGATGCTGCCGATTTCGGGTCGTTGTGAGGCAGCTGCTATAAACTTCTGCGACTGCTCGGCCAGGTACTGCGGGCTTTGGCCACCGCGGTCTTGCAGCATCATGGTAAAGCCACTGCCATTGCCCAGGCCCACAATGGGCGGTGGGCCAAAAGCTACTACCGTTGCCTCGGTGATGTTTTTGATGGTCATTCCATTTACCTGCTGAATGATTTGCGCAGCTGTCAGGTTCCGTTCGTCCCACGGCTTCAGGCTGGCAAATACGGTAGCGGTATTGGCACTGTTGGTGCCACTCATGGCATTAAATCCGTTGATGACAATAAAGCTTGCAATGCCATCTACCTTTTTCAGCATCGCCGCTACTTTTTCAGTCACTTTGCCGGTTCGCTGCACCGAGGCCGCATCGGGCAAAATGATGCCCATCATGAAGTAGCCTTCATCTTCTTCGGGCACAAAGCCACCGGGTACTTTTTTCGTCAGCAGCACAGTGGCTGCCACAATGCCGCCCAGCACCAGCAGGGTCAACAGCGCCTTGCGGGCAAAAAAGCCAGCTACGCCGAGGTAGCCCCGGGTAAACTTATCGAAGCCCCGATTGAAGGCACCGAAAAAGCGGGCCAGCAAGCCTTTCTTTTGGCCATGCGGTTTTAGTAAAATGGCTGCCAAAGCCGGGCTCAACGTCAGAGCATTGAAGGCAGAGAAAGCCACCGAAATGGCGATGGTAATGGCAAACTGCTGGTACAGCCTGCCGGTAATGCCGCCACTCATGGCCACAGGTATAAACACCGCACACAAGATGACCGCAATGGCAATCACCGGTCCACCTACTTCCTTCATGGCCTTTTGCGTAGCTTCTTTGGGCGATAAGCCGTGCTCAATGTGATGTATCACGGCTTCTACTACCACAATGGCATCATCTACCACCAGGCCAATGGCCAGTACCATACCCAGCAGCGACAAGGTATTGACCGAAAAGCCCAGCAATGGAAACACCATGAAAGTTCCTATCAGTGAGACCGGCACCGTCAGCAGCGGTATCAGCGTAGCCCGCCAATCTTGCAAAAACAGAAAGACCACCAGTATTACCAGCAGCACCGCTTCAAACAGGGTATGCATGATCTCTTCGATGCCCACGGTAATGGCCTCGGTAGTATCCAGCGACACTTTGTAGTCTATGCCCGGCGGAAAGCTTTCCTTCAATTGCGCCAGCTTCTCTTTTGCCTGCGTGGCTACATCCAGGCCGTTTGAACCTGGTATTTGGTACAAGGCAATGGCGCAGCTGGGGCGCCCTTCCATATTGCTGTTCAGGTTGTAAAACTGTACCCCCAGCTCTACCCGGGCCACATCCTTCAGCCGTACGATAGCACCGTTGTTGTTCGACTTCAAAATGATATTGCCAAACTCCTCTTCATTTACCAGGCGCTGCTGCAGCAGTACCGTGTAGGTATTTTGATTATTGGGGGCGGCTGGTTCATCGCCAAAAGCGCCACCCGGTGCAATGTTGTTCTGCTCTTTCAGTGCATTCATCACATCGGCGGCAGTCAGACCCAGCGCCGTCATCCGATCGGGCTGCAGCCACACCCGCATGGCATACTCGGCACCGCCCATTACGGTCACATCGCCCACACCTTTCAGGCGGCGCAGTTCATCCAGCAGGTTCAGGTACGCATAGTTGTTGATAAAGCTGGCATCGTAGGTATTGGTGGGCGAATAAATGCTGAAAATGAGGAGCGGAAACGTCAGCGATTTTTTCACGTTCACGCCCAGATCTTTTACCTGCGGTGGCAAAAACGGATTGGCACTTGATACCCGGTTTTGCGTCAGCATGTTGGCCTTGTCCAAATCGGTGCCCACTTCAAAGCTTACCTGCAGTACGGTGCTGCCATTGTTGGCATTCACGCTTTTCATGTACAGCATGTCTTCCACCCCGTTTACCTGCTGCTCTATGGGCGTGGCTACCGCATCTTCCATGTTTACAGCATTGGCACCGCCGTAGCTGGCACTCACCTGCACCATGGGTGGAGTAATATCGGGGTACTTGGCTACCGGTACCCCTTGCAGGGCCAGCAGGCCCAGTATCACTATCAGTATAGAAATGACGATAGCGAAAATCGGTCGTCGTATAAAAAACTCACTCATACCTGGCAGTATTGAAAAAGACTAGGAATTAGGAGATGAACCAAGGTTACTGCGCCGAATCGGCCTGGTAGCGCCAGTCCATGGCTACCGGCTTTACCAGGCTGTTGGGTTTTACAATGGCATTGCCTATCACGGCTACTTTTTCACCGGCTTGCAGCCCTTCGGTTATCACCCAATTGTTGCCTACCCGCCGGCCGGTTTTTACCAGGCGGGGTACCACTTTATTGCTGTCGTTCAGCACAAATACCTGATAAATGCTTTGCAACTGATTGACCGCCTGCTGTGGCACCAGGATGGCGCCTTTCAGCATACTGGCTTGTATGCGCACTTTTACATACTGGCCCGGGCGCAGCAGCCGATCGTTGTTTTGAAACACCGCCTGCAGCAATATGCTACCCGTGGCCGGGTCTACTTCGCGGTTGGCCAGGTCTATATAGCCCCGCTCGTGGTAGGTGCTGCCATCGCTTAGTGTAAGTGCTACGGGCAGCTTATCGGTACCGGCGCCAAACATGGAGTCGGCCTTTTGCTGGTAGCGGGTGTAGTTCAAAAAATCTTTTTCGGCTACAGCAAAGCGCACCCGCACCACCCCCAGGCTCGAAATGGTATTGAGGCTATTGCCCAGTTTGCCCACATAATCGCCGGCTTGCACTTTGCTAATGCCAATAATACCCGACACCGGCGCCAGTACCCGGGTGTAGCCCAGCTCAATCTTTGAGTTACTCAGCTGCGCTTCGGCTATGCTCACCTCTGCCCGGGCGGCACTTACCATGGCTACGGCTGCATCCAGGTCTCGCTTGCTGAGTGCATTCATATCGGCCAGGGGCTTTACCCGGCTGTAGTCGGCTTCGGCCTTTACCAGCTGCGTACGGGCTTGCGCTACGCGGCCGGCAGCAGCATCTACTTTGGTCTTTATCGGCAAATCATCGATGCTGTACAGCAGTTGGCCCTTGCTCACAGCACTTCCTTCTTTAAAGTGCATGCCGGTGATCCAACCATCTACCCTGCTAAATACCTCCACATCTTTTTCGCCGTAGGTCTGGCCCACGTATTCGGTATAAATGGGCAGGTCCATACTAGCGGCGGCTACCACGTTTACTTCGGGTACCAGGGTTGGTTTGGCAGCCTTATCGTTGGGGCTGCAGGCAAGCCATGTGCACACAGGCAGTAGCCAGGCGGCTACTCTGAAAGACGGTTTCATGCTGGTTGTTTTTGAAAAAAATGAGATGACGCCACCCGGGCGAACTGAAATAGGTTGTTGGTTGACAAAAAAGTAGCCTCACAGGCTGTGTCTACAAGCCTTGCCCTATACCCACTGGTTAAATATAGCAATGCCACCGAAACGCCAGCCAAAATGATAAGTGCGGCACTGGCGATGGTGCCACATAATTACCTTGCTGCCATGAAAACCATCGGCCTGATTGGCGGCCTTACCTGGCACAGTACCATTGACTACTACCGGCACCTGAACCAACTGGTGCAGCAGCGCCTCGGTGGCCAGCACTCCGCCCGCCTGCTATTGCATTCTGTCGATTTTGAAGAGATCAGGCAGCGCACTTTTGCCAATGATTGGGCGGCCATAGCAGCACACATGACCACCGCAGGCAGGCAGCTGGAGCAGGCCGGTGCACACTGCCTGCTGCTGGGTGCCAATACCATGCACCATGTAGCCGACGAGGTGCAGGCGCACATTGGCATTCCGCTGCTGCACATAGCCGATGCCACCGCCAAAGCCATAGCAGCCCAAGGCCTGCAAACAGTAGCCCTGTTGGGTACCCGCTACACCATGCAGCTACCTTTTTACCATCAGCGCCTGGCAGCACATGGTATACAGGCCATGGTGCCTTCGGCAAACGACCAACAGCTGGTGCACGATGCCATTTATAATGAAATGGCCAGCGGCATTTTTGCCGACGCTACCCGGCAGCAATACAATGGCATCATCCTGAAACTGCAACAGCAGGGGGCCCAGGGCGTGATTATGGGCTGCACCGAAATACCGCTGCTATTGAGGCCGGATGAGCTATCGCTACCCCTGTTTGATACAGCCCGCCTGCATGCAGAGGCCGCAGTACAGTTTGCGCTTGGCTAACCGCCCCGCCCTTAGCGGTATAGTACCGGAAGCACTGGTGGCGCAGCAAAAAGTATGAGCAGGTTGGTGCATGCCGGCAGATACCTTACCTTGACTGGCCACCAACAATAGCCTGCCCTATGACCAGCAAAGCCACGAGCCCCGATCAATACCTGGCCGAACTACCCGACGAACAGCGACCCGCCGTAGCAGCCCTGCGCAACACCATTCTGAAAAATCTGCCCAAAGGCTACCAGGAAGTGATGCAATACGGCATGCTATCGTATGTAGTGCCACACAGCCTGTACCCGGCCGGTTACCATTGCGATGCAAAGCAGCCGCTGCCGTTTATGGCGCTGGCAGGCCAAAAAAACTCTGTCAATTTTTATCACATGGGCCTCTATGCCGAACCAGCGCTACTGCAGTGGTTTGAAAACGAGTACCCGCAGCACAGCAGCGGCAGGCTGGATATGGGCAAAAGCTGCGTCCGCTTTAAAAAACCTGAGCACATACCCCACCAACTGGTAGGCCAGCTGGTGAAAAAAATGCCGGTAAAAGACTGGATAGCCCTGTATGAAAGCAAGCTGAAAAAGTAGGACCGCGACGCCCCGGCAGCGATGCCGGTTCACCCGGGCTTAACAATAAGCTCATACAGCCGGCCGGCCTCTTTGCAACAAAATAATTCGGCGCCTGTTTAAGTGGGGTTACTTTTGATAACTGCTTGCTGAAAAAATGACCGAAACGGAAGCCCTCCACTGCTTGTTTCGCCAACTGGCGATTGATAACTGTTCCGAATCTTACAAACAGTTGTTTGTGCGGATGCAGCCATCGCTGGTGCGGTTTGCATTTGGCATCCTCAAGTCAGAAGCGCTGGCCTTTGAGGTGGTGTCCGATGTGTTTATCCGCATTTGGGAAAAGCGGGATACCCTCCAGCACGTCGACTCGCCACGCAGCTACCTGTACCAGGCGGTAAAAAATGAAGCCATCAATGCACTGCACCAGCAAGAGCGCCGCCAGCTGCACGATGCGCTGGTATGGGCGGTACCCGCCGAAAGCGTCTTTTTCAATCCGGAACAGCAGCTGATCAGCAAAGAAACACTGGCAGCCCTGCAGCGGGCTGTGCAGGAGCTGCCACCCAAATGCCGCACCATATTCAAGCTGGTAAAGGAAGATGGCCTCAAGTACCGCGAAGTAGCCGCTTTGCTGGACCTGTCGGTAAAGACCGTAGAGGCGCAAATGGGCATTGCCATCAAGCGGCTGGCCAGCTGTATGCAACTGCAGTTGCCGGCCAGGCAGGCAGGGGCAAAAGCTGTTGCCAAAAAATAATGTTTGCCGTTTTAAGGGTGTTGCGCCCTCAGCATTGTCATAGAAGGCATCCACTGCTGTATGTCTGAGGAACAATTCTGGATTTTACTATCAAAAAAAATGGCGGGCGAAGCCAGTGCCGATGAGCTGAAGGACCTATCGGCACTGATGCAACAGTACCCCGAGTGGCAATATGCTGCACAAACGCTGCAAGAAATGTGGCAGCACAAAACGCCTGAGGGCACTGATACCGATGGCGCCTTTGAGCGACACCTGCAACGCATGCAGGATGCTGCAGCACCGCCGGTTGGTCAGGCGGGTACCCACGAACCAACCGCCATAACGATACCCGGCCGCCGCCATACTGCGTGGTGGCGCTATGCAGCGGTAGCGGCTGCCATAGCGGCCCTGGTATGGGTGCTTTGGCCGGCCCGTAGCCCGCAGGGTGGTGCAGGCGGTACAATGCCAACCAACGAAATCACCACCCGCAAAGGCTCGAAAAGCAAGGTGCTGCTGCCCGATGGCACCACTGTATGGCTAAATGCCGGCAGCCGCCTTACCTACGCCGATACTTATGGCAAAAAAGACCGTACAGTCACCCTTAGCGGCGAGGCCTACTTTGATGTGAAGCATAACCCGTCATTGCCTTTTGAGCTACACACCACCCACCTGCATATTACCGTACTAGGCACCGTATTCAACGTAAAAGCCTACCCCGATGAAAGCACCACCGAAACCAGCCTGCTGAAAGGAAGGATAGAAGTGGAAGTAAAGGACCGGCCCGGCGACAAAATCATTTTGACACCCAACCAAAAGCTGTTGGTGGAAAATAACGAAGCGGGCACTACTGCCAACGCCACTACCAAAAATGATGCTGCCCCGGAGCCGCTGATAGTACTGAGCCGCCTGAAGACCAGCCCCCTTGTGGGTGTAATAGCAGAAACGGCCTGGCTAGACAACCAACTGGTATTCAACAACGAGCCATTTGAAGAGCTGGCCCTCAAAATGGAACGATGGTACAATGTGTCTATTTCCATTGAAGACAGCAGCCTGCTGGGGAAGCGCCTGACCGGCAATTTTGAAAACGAAAACATTGATGAGGCGCTGACGGCCCTTTCAATAGCCCAGGGCTTTACCTACCAACGCCAGGGAAACAACATTCGTATTTATCAAAAACAAAACTGATCTATTGCTTGACCACGACTTGATTTTTAAACCCATTGCTAAATGCATGCTATGAAAAAAATCCGCTTTTTAAATGCTGGTCGCCACGTTGAAAAATTGCGACCATGGCTACGAATGAAGATGGCCCTGCTGGTACTGACAGCAGTGTGTGTGCATGTGAGTGCTTTTGCGTATGCACAAGATCGAATAACGCTGAACCTGAAAGGGGCAGAACTACGAAAGGCCATCCAGGCAATTGAGAAGAATAGCGGCTACCGCTTCTTGTTTGAAGAAGCGCTGCTGGACGGCAAACCCAAAGTAGACCTGACGGTAGCCGATGCCGGCATCAGAGAAGTGCTACAACAGTTATTGAACAACACCGGCATCCGATTTGAAATCACTTCGACCAACCTGGTGGTACTGCGTGCCGGCGAAACCATCAAAGGTGAAAACTGGATGCGGGAAGTAACGGTAAGTGGCAAGGTCACCTCTGACAGTGGCGAACCGCTGGAAGGCGTATCAGTAACGGTAAAAGGAACCGGCCTGGGTACCAGTACCGATGCCGCTGGCAAGTTTACCCTGACGGTGCCCGACGATGCTACGCTGGTATTTTCGTATGTAGGGTACGGCACAGTAGAAGAAGCAGTAGGTGGCCGTACCACTATTAACACAGCCCTGAAAGCAGCGCAAACCGCCATGAATGAAGTAGTGGTGGTAGGCTATGGCACCCAGCGCAAACGCGACCTGACCGGAACTATCAGCTCGGTAAAGGGCGAAGAACTGGCCCGCATGCCCAACACCAACCCTATTACTTCGCTACAGGGCAAGGTGGCCGGCCTTACCGTTTCGCCCTCAGGCCGGGCAGGCTCATCGCCGGTGGTACGCATACGTGGCGTGAATAGCACCAACAGTGCCAGCCCGGTATTTGTGGTAGATGGGGTACTGCACGACAACATCGAGTTCCTGAACCCTGCCGATATAGAAAGCATTGATGTGCTGCGAGATCCTTCTTCTATTGCCATTTATGGCCTGCGTGGTGCCAATGGCGTCATTGCCGTTACTACCAAAAGAGCAGAAAAAGGAACCACTCGTATCAACTTTCAAAGTACGGTAGGCCTGCAGCGGGTGCAGCAAAAAATAGATGTAACCGATGCGGCCGGCTTTCGCAAACTGTACGATGCGCAGCTGGCCAACCTGAATGCGGCGCCCTTTGACTACCGCAACTATACTGCCAATACCAACTGGCAGGATCTGGTACTTCGTGATGCCATCATCAACACAAACAACCTGAGCGTATCAAACAGCACCGAAAAAAGCACGACACTGCTGAACCTGGGCTACACTTTTCAGGATGGCGTGCTGCGCAATGATAATCACCAGCGCTACCTCCTGCGCCTCAATCAGGAAATGCGCATTTCGAAAAACATCAAAATAGGTGGTGATATCAATGCCAGCCATTTCAGAGATAATCCACCAGCAGCCAGCATTACCAACGCATTGTGGGCAGCCCCCATTGTGCCGGTGCAGGAAGATGCCAACACCTACTACTCGATGCCCAGCTTTCAGCGGGCCCAGGTAGGCAACCCGATGGCCAACCTCAACCGCAATGACCGCACTTCCATTAATCAGGGCTTTCGGGCCATTGGTACCCTGTTTGCGGAGGTTCGCTTTTTACGCGACTTTTTATGGCGCAGTGTGGTGTATACCGATCTGGAGTTCGAAAGCCGCCGGGCCTACACCGCTTTACCCTTTGCCGTCATCAACCTTGGCGAGGGGGCGGAGCCTACCACCCGTTTCGTGGATCCGTTTGCCCGAACAACTGTATCGCAGCGCAAGGCCGAATCGCGGCGCTTTCAGCAAGACCACACGCTGAACTACAACAAGAAGCTGGGCGATGGCCACAACCTGAATGTACTGTTGGGCTTTACCAGCATCTATAGCCGCAACTCGTTTTTAGAAGGCAGCCGTCGCGACACGTTTGTAGCCGTGCCAAACAACCCCGACTTCTGGTACATCAACATCATCAACCCCAACACACCCACCTTTAACGGGGGCGGCGGTAGCGAAAGCTCTATTGTGGGTTCTTTTGGCCGGGTGAGCTACAACTACAAAGGCAAGTACCTGCTGAATGCCACCGTTCGCCGCGATGGCAGTTCCAAGTTTGCCCCTCAAAACCGATTTGGCACTTTTGGTAGCGTGGGCCTCGGCTGGGTAGCCAGCGACGAAGCTTTTTTCCAAAAGCAAAAAGCCATTCAGTTCCTGAAGTTTCGTGGCGCATGGGGTATCACCGGCAATGCAAACGGCTTCTCCGATTTTCTGTGGCGTCCGGGTTTGTCCAATGCATCCAGCGCCATTTTTGGCGACAATGTGTACACGGCACTGCAAGCCAGCTACATTCCCGATCCAAATCTGAAATGGGAAAGCGTATACGGCCTGGACCTCGGGTTCGATTTGAAGACGTTTAACAATCGCTTGTCGCTGGGCTTTACCTACTACGATCGTACTACCCGCGACATACTCACAGCCGTTACCATTCCCAACGAAACACCAACCTGGGCAACATCAGCAACAAAGGGGTGGAGATTAACCTGGGTTGGGAAGACCAGATCGGCAAAGATTTCAGGTACAGCTTCTCGGCCAACTTTAGCTACAATGAAAACACGGTGAACTCCATTGGCGACAAGCTCGACTTTCAGATTTTGGGCAACGGTGGCGTCAACCGCACCATATCAGGGGCGTCTATCGGTCACTTCTTTGGTTTCCGCCAAACGGGTATTTACCAAAGCACCGCCGATATTGCCCGCACACCCGCCTTTATCAATAGCCTGCCGGGAGATATTTCGTATGCCGACCTGAATGGCGATGGCGTGATTACGGCAGCCGACCGTGAAACACTGGGTACTCCTTTTCCGCCTTACAACTTTGGTGGCATGCTCACCCTACAGTACAAAAACTTCGATTTTGTGATTGAAGGGCAGGGGATGGCCGGCTTCCAGATTTACACCCAACGCCGCACCCAAAATTTTGCTGTACTGAACTACGAAAGCAATCGCCTGAACGCCTGGACCGGACCCGGTACCAGCAATATTGAACCCATCATGGATAATACCCGCGGCAACAACTTCCAATTCAGTACCTACTTCCTGGAGCCTGGTGATTTCTTCCGTCTCCGGACGCTGCAGATTGGGTACACCTTTGGTAGCAAAGCGCTGCGAGCAGTGGGTGCCAAACAAGCTCGTGTATTTGCCAGTGGGCAAAACATTGCCACGTTTACCCGCGTAACGGGCTACAGCCCCGAGCCGCAGATAGGCAGCATACTTGGTGGCGGTGCCGATAACGGCGCCTATCCGGTTCCGTCAATCTACACTGCCGGTGTCAACATTACTTTCTGAAAAACTGAAACGCATTTCAACCATCAATTTTTTTGGTTATGAAAAACAATCCCGGTTCTTCCACAAAAAGCCTGCTGGCACTGACGCTACTGGCCATGGTGCTAAGCGTGGCTACCAGCAGCTGCAAGCGCCTGCTGGATACCAATCCGCAAGGAGCTTACGATGAGTCTACCTACCCGTTTCCGGGTGGTACCAGCCCTTACGATGAGTATATTTTTGGCGCCTACCGCGATCTGCGGCTTTTTGATGTGCACGTGTGGGGCTATTTACACGCCATCAGCATCAGAAGTGATGATGCCGATAAAGGCAGCACACCGGCCGATGGTGGTGCCAACTCGCAACAGATGGATAACTTTCCTGTGTTGCCCAACAATGGTCTGGTCAACGCCCTCTGGACCGGCCACTTTGGCCTGATCAACCGGTGCAACAATGTGCTCTTTCAGGTAGCCAACAACAAAGGCATTATAGCTACCGAAGCCCAGCGTACACTGGCCATAGCAGAAGCCCGTTTTCTACGGGGCTACGCGTATTTCAACATGGTTCGCTTTTTTGGAAACGTACCCATTTTCGACTCACTGTTTCAAGACCCTGCTGCGCAAAACAATGTGCCGCAAAGCACGCCCGACCAGCTGTACGCCTTCATCGAAAACGATCTGACTTTTGCAGCCGCCAATCTGCCGCCCGACTGGCCTCGGGAATTTATAGGCCGTGTAACCAATGGCGCTGCACTGGGTATGCTGGCAAAGGTGTACCTGTACCAGCGCAAATGGACACAGGCACAAAGCACTGCCCTGCAGATAATGAACAGCGGACGCTATAACCTGAACACACCATACGGCGTCATTTTTACCGAAGCTGGTGAAAACAGCAGCGAATCAATATTTGAAATACAGGCAACCGCCACCGCCACCCAGCCCACCATCAACGGCATTCAATATGCCAATGTGCAAGCTGTACGAGGCGCCGGCATCTGGAACTATGGATGGGGCTTTAATACCCCCAGCGAGCAATTAGCTGCCGCCTACGAAACAGGTGACCCTCGCAGAGCCCGCACCATTTTGTTCACCAGCACATCTACCACCCCGGGTGTTACCTTCAATGGCGAGACCACGCCCGTAGGATTGCCCAACCCACGCTACAATCACAAGGTGCACCCCAGCACCAGCTTTGTAAATGTGATTAATAACCGCGGTGCCTGGTGGATGAACGTACGCATACTACGATATGCCGATGTGGTGCTGATGTACGCCGAAGCCAGTAATGAAATAGGAGGCGACGCCAACATAACCGCGGCCCGCAATGCGGTAAACAGTGTGCGGGCACGGGCACGTGGCGGCAACAATGCTGTACTGCCCAACATCACATTTACCACCCAGGCCGACATGCGGCAGGCCATACGGCAGGAGCGCCGCGTAGAGCTGGCCATGGAGCACGAACGCTTTTTTGACATCGTGCGCTGGGGCATATCCGACGCCGTGATGCAAGCCGCCGGCAAACCCAACTACAGCGAAAGCCGCGATAAATGGCTGCCCATACCCCAGGTACAAATAGACCTGACCCGCGGTGTGCTACGGCAAAACCCCGGCTACTAATTCCTGAAACAACGATCTGACTGATTTTAAAAACTGATGATATGTCGACGAGTATTGTAAAAAAATGGCAGCTGCTGGCCTTCGGTAGTCTGGCACTTGGCCTGGCTGCCTGCAAAAAAGATGGCAATCCGAACCGACTGCCCAGCGTAAGCCCCGATGCCTATGTGGGCACAATAGATGGCTACCGGAGCAGTGATGACGTTTTTCCGCAGCACCTGATTGCTTACTGGGGTTTTGACAATAATACCAATGAGCAATTTTCGAATGCAGCGCCCACCACCAGCCTCAATGCCAGCCTGGCCGATGGCGGCGTGCGGGGCAAATCGCTGCGCCTCGACAGTGGCTTTTTGTACTATGCCACGCAGCTCCCCAAGTTCAACTCCGATTCGCTGCGCAGTTTTACCATCAGCGCATGGGTAAAAATTGCCAACAACGGATCGCGTAGAACCATGCTGATGCAGGTGGCACGGCCAAACATGTTCTGGGGCAATATCAATTTCAACCTGAACACCAACTCCAACCCGCCTTCGGTCACCAATATCTTTCGCTTTCAACCCACCTTCATGACGCAGTCAGGTGGCCTGCAAGACAACCTGAACACGGTACTATCGCCCACCATTGGCAGAGATAAGTGGACGCACCTGGTGCTTACGTACGATATCAGTACCGGTGTGTTTCAAAACTATGCCGACGGCGTGCGGGTCGGAAACTTTCCTAACCGTGGCACTACCAACACTTTCTTTTGTCATGTGCCCAACGAGCTGATTATTGGGGCCAACTACAATGTGATACCGGGCAGGGCTGTAAACACCGATGCTACCTTTGGCCGCATGAACGGCGAAGTAGACGAAATTCGGGTATGGAACCGCCCCTTGGGCGAAGCATTTGTTCGAGCCCTTTTCAATTTGGGACGTGCAAATAAATAGTGATCTCTGACCACCATGATAGCAGCTGGCGGACCGGGTAGTACTACCAGGTCCGCCATTGCATTTATAAGCCATAGCCCCGCGGCAGTGCCGTATCATAGGCCGGGCAACATGTTTCACCCTTCAGCCGGTCACATGTTGTACTTTTATACTGTATGCGTTCGTGGCTACTTGCTGGTATTTTGTGGGCTGCTTCTTTTTTGGGCTGGCCGGCATGGCTGCTGGCCCAAAATGGCTGCAATTCGCCTGGCCAGTCGCCGGTAACAGCCTTCCCGGTTTGCGGTTCCAGTGTATTTACCCAAACTTCTGTGAACCTGTGTGGTGGCCGCAGGTTGCCCAATCCAAGGTGCACCAACATCGATCTGACCGACATCAACCCTTATTGGTACAAGTTTACCTGCTTTCGTGCCGGCACGCTGGGCTTTACCATCACCCCCAATAGTGCCGCCAGCGATTATGACTGGCAGCTGCACGACATTACCGGCAAAACGCCCGATGCAGTGTATACCGATGCCAGTACCGTGGTAGCTGCCAATTGGAGTGGTTTTTTCGGCATGACCGGCGCCAGTGCCGCCGGCACTAACCTGATTGAGTGTGAAGGCAGTGTGCCACAGTTCAGCCGGATGCCTACCCTTATTGAAGGGCACCAATACCTGCTGTTGGTAAGTCATTTTTCCAACAATCAATCCGGCTATCGGCTGGCATTTGGCAGCGGCACCGCAATCATAGTAGATACTGCCCGGCCCGAAATGGTAGAAGTGCAGGTAGGCTGCGGTGGCACGGAGTTTTACCTGAAGCTGAACAAACGGATGAAGTGCAACAGTGTGGCTACCAATGGCAGCGATTGGGAGTTTTTCAACGCCAATGTACCCATTGCCAGCGCCCGGGCGGTAGGCTGCGCCAATGGCGGATTTGATACCGATTCGATCATCATTACGACGGTGGCCCCGGTACCAGCCGGCACTTTTGCCCTGCGTAGCAAGCCTGGTACCGATGGAAACACGCTGCTGGACCTGTGCGACAATGCACTGGCTGCCGGGCAAACACTGGTAGTGAATGTATTGGCCAGCAGTGCCACCCTTATTGACAGCATAGGGCCCATAGGATGTGCCCCCGGCGCACTGGAGCTGGTGATGCGCAACAGCATCCTGTGCAGCAGCATTGCTACCAACGGAAGCGATTTTGTGCTCACCGGACCTGATACCGTACGAATAACAGGCGCCGTGCAGCCAGCCTGTAGCAGTGGGCAGCTAAGGCATATAAAGCTGCAACTAAGCAGCCCCCTCAAACGCGGCGGCACCTACCAGCTTAGCATTGCTACCGGTACCGATGGCAATACCCTGCTGAACCAATGCCGCCTGCCCACGCCGGCTGGCCACAGCGCCAGCTTTACGGTCTCCGATACCGTTTCGGCCAATATCCAATTCAGCATCAGCAGCAGTTGCTTTGCCGACACCATCTTGTACAGCCACGATGGTGCCGCCGGCGTAACCAGCTGGCAGTGGAACGAAGAAGGCAGTAATGCTACCGGCAGCGGACAGCAGTTCAGGCGCATCTACACTACGCCCGATGAGAAGCGGGTGAGCCTGACCGTGAGCAATGGCGTGTGTAGCAGTACAGGGCAAATAGTGCTATCGCCGCAACTGCTGCGGGTGAAAGCCAACTTTGAACTGCCTGCGTTTGCCTGCCCTGCCGATACGGTGCGCTTTACAGACCGTAGCACCGGCCCGGTCACCAGCTGGCTATGGACTTTTGGTAATGGCAATACCAGCAACCTGAGCACCCCGCCTGCACAGCGCTTTAGTTCGCTGGCAGCGCTTAGCACGGTACCAATCACGCTGGTGGTGGGCCATACCAATGGCTGCCGCGATACCATTACCAAAACCATCAAAGTGCCCAACAACTGCTTTATAGCAGTGCCTGGTGCCTTTACGCCCAATGGCGATGGCCTGAACGACTACTTGTATCCATTGAATGCCTGGAAAGCCACCAACCTGCACTTTGTAGTGTACAATAGAATGGGGCAACTGGTGTGGGAAACCCGCGACTGGAACCGGCAATGGGATGGGCGACTTGGTGGCGTGCCGCAAGCCACAGGTACATACGTATGGATGCTGCAGTATACCGATGAAAATGGCCAGCGACAGCAAAAAAAAGGAACGACCGTACTGCTGCGATGACAGCGCCAGCCGAACGCACGATGCCGGCAAAAGCGCTTTACTGCGGCGTCATCTTCATTACCTCGGTCATAAAAAGCCGAATCTGCGACTGCAAACCTGCTACGTCTTTGCTCTTAATGGGCGACCCTTGCACATGGTCGCCGGTGGTAGCCATTTCAGTCAGCTGCTTTAGCCCGGTGGGGGTGCCCAACTGCGCATGCATGTCACGCATGGCACTCACTTTTACCACCGGATCCTGCTCTTGTTCATTTTTATAGTACGCCAGTGTAAGCACTGGTTGCTTTACGGCCGCAAATGTGGCCGGCACCATGGCTGTTTCCAAATATTCTTGCAGGGCTACCAGGCTTTCTATCCGGTACTCATAGTTCCAGTACTGTTTGTAAATGGGTCGCTCATCTGCCGCCCGCCTGTAGTCGCTGCCCAATACCATGCGGGCTATCTGTTTGCCCCAGTGGTTATTCAGCAGCCATGCATTTCCATCGTTGATGCGGATATTGGGCGAAATCAGCACCAGACCTGCTACATCGGGGTAATTAGCTGCCAGCTGCAGGGCTACTGATCCGCCGGTACTGGTACCCATTAGTATCACTTTTTTACCCAGGCGCCGCCCGATAGCGTAGGCTCTTTTGGCACTTTCCCAAAGCCCCTCGGGACTGTAGTGGATGAGTTGGTCGGTGGTATCAATACCATGCTGATCGAGCCGGGCAAGGTAAAGGTTGGCACCAAAAAAGCGGGCAATATCGCGGTGGGTGGGGTTGCCTTCTTCCTGGCTGGCACTAAAGCCGTGCAGGTACACTATAGCATATTCAGTAGGCTGCCGTACGGAATCATTGTACCAAACAATACGGGCTTCATTATCTGGCTTCAGCTGGTGGATGGCTTCCATCGCTGCTATGGCGGCCTGCAGGCTATCGGCATTGGCAGGCACTGCCGGTACAAGGGTACTGTACACCGGCTTAGGTGGTGCTGGCCCCAGCCAATACAAAATGGGCAATAGCAGTACTACAAACAGCAGGATGCGAAATAGCTTTTTCATATAGCAGGGCCTGCGCCTGGTGGCAAAACGGCGCAAAGCAGTACTAAGCTAAGGCTGACAGCACCCCGGTGCAAAAAAGAAAAAAACTGCCCCGGGTAGAGAGGCAGTTTTTTTGCCCGAAAGAAGCAAGCACAGGGTGTTGTACCAGCCGCTTTTTTTGATGGGCGTGAGGGGGTGTTTAAGAGGTTTTTGGGTTTTTCTTTAGGAGATGGTTCGGTTGGAGTGTGTTTCTGAGTGTAAAGCTATGCGCCTGAGTGAGGCATGCAATAGCCGATATACGAATGCGGGCTATGAGTATATGAATAGCTATTTTGCGTCGACAAAAGACAGCGCAACAAACAGTACATGGAGCCAACCACACTAAAAGTAGTAGCCGCCGACGACGACCTGGTATTTCGTGAGCACCTGCGCATACTGCTATCGGCCATGCCGGGGGTAGAGCTGGTAGCTGTGCACGATGGTGCATGGCCCTGCCTGGCCTACCTGCAGCAGCACACGGTAGATGTAGCCGTGCTGGATGTAGAAATGCCCGGCCTCACTGGTACAGAGCTGGCCCGCAGTCTTAGCAGGCCACCGTTGTTCATTTTCGTCACTTCGCACCCGGGCTATGCCGCCGAAGGATTTGAAATAGAAGCCGTGGACTATATTGTGAAACCGGTACAAAAAGACCGGCTGCTGCGGGCTTTGCAAAATGCCAGGCAAAGGCTGGCGGCTACCACCGCTGCGCAGGCCGTACCTGCCAATAACGACGACTTTGTGTTCATTCGTGACAAAAACGACTACCTGCGCCTGGAGCTGGCCAGCATTGTGTATGCCGAAGCCACCGGCGACTTTGTACAGATACATTTGCACAACGGTCAAAAGCACCTGGTACTGGTAAACATGAAGCATTTTGAAGCGCAATTGCCATCGGCCAACTTTATCCGAATTTCGCGTACACACCTCATCAATACCAACCGCATCACGGCCATTCGCCAGCAAAAAGTAGAGCTGGATCAGGTATCGCTGCCCATTGGCAAAAGCTACCTGGATGCACTGGAAGAGTCATTGCTACGGTATAAAACCATCAAACGCTACCCCGACACATGAACCTCATTCGCCACAGCTTTTGCCTACTGCTGCTATGCTGCAGTGCCACCATGGTCTTTAGCCAAAAAGCCCGCCTTATCGATAGTTTTTCGGCGCAGCTCACCAGCAGCGGCACCCCCGATACGGTGCGGCTGGCAGCCCTGGAGCGTTTGGGTGGGTTGTTTCAGGATGTAGACAACAACAAGGCCATTGGCTTTTATGCCGAAGCCGCTGAGCTGGCCACCCGCCTGCAGCGCCCGGTAAACGAGTGGAGAGCTTACTACAACCTGGGCTACAGCCACCTTTCGATGGGCAAATATGAAAAAGCGATTGAGTACTACCTGCAGGCCATTCGCATAGGCGAAGCACAAAAGTTCAAAGGGCGGCTTGCCAACTCGTACATGTCGCTGGGCAATGTGTTTTTTGAAATGGGTAACCTGCAAAAAGCCAGCCAGTACCACGAGATGGCTGCCGCAGCACACCTTAAAAATAAAGACAGCGCCGGGTTGGCCAGTTACTACCTCGAGCGGGGGCTTGTTTTCAGTAAAAAGAAACAGCTGGACAGTGCCGAATTTTATTTCGCCAAGACCATCCAACTGGGCGAGGCCATTGGCGATGCGCAACTACTGGCCAATGCAAAAGCCAATCTGGGCCTCAACTTCAAGAAGCGTAAACAGTACCCGCAAGCTCTTGCTCTTTTCAAAGAAGCCCTGTACCTGGGGCGGCAGGCGTATGATGTGCCCGACTATGTAGGCGCTTTGTACAACAACCTGGCCGTGGGCTACATGATAAATAACATGGTGGACTCGGCCCGGGCTGCTTTTCACATCAGCTTGCAGCTGTGCAAAGTAGCGGGCAGCCAAAGTGGCGAAATGGAAAACTATCGCAACCTGGCCGAGCTGTATAAAATGACCAGCCAACCCGATAGCCAACTTCACTACACCGAGCTGTATTATGCCCTGAAGGATACGGTGCTGAATGCCGATATAAAGGCCTCGATAGCTGAAAAAGAGGCAGAGTACCGGATTGAAAAAAAGCAGACAGAAATAGAAACGCAGCGTAAAACCCGCAACTGGCTCATTGGCATTGCTACACTGGCGCTGGTAGCTGCTGGCAGCATAGCCTACCTGTGGCGCCAAACGCAGCGAAACAATCAGCAACTGCTGCTGCTGAACCAGCGCATTACCCAGCAAAAAGACCAACTGGAAAAACTAAACGGGCTAAAGGACCGCCTGATGAGCATCATCAGCCATGATCTGCGCAACCCGCTGGCTACTATTCAAACTTTTTTTGACATCAGCACCGATAGCAGCCTGCCGCCTGAGCAGCTGCGGCCACTGCAGCAGCATACCAGCCAGGTGGTACAGCAAACCAGCCAAATGCTGGACAATATGCTACTATGGGCCCGCCTGCAAGTACGGCAGGAGCAGCCACCACTGGCACCCGTGACCCTGCAGCCCGTGGTGCAGGAGGTAGTAGCACAGGTACAGCCACAGGCTGATAAAAAGCAGGTGCAAATAGCCACCAACCTGCCTGCTGCACCAATAGCCGTGCAGGGGCACGATGAAATGCTGCGCATTGTGTGTCGCAACCTGCTGACCAACGCCGTGAAATTTTCGCAACCGGGCAGCCGCATACTGCTATCGGTGAGCGACAGCAACGGGATGGCCCGCATAGCGGTACAAGACCAGGGCATAGGCATGAGCCCCGAACAAGTGAATAGCCTGATGCAGCAAACCAATGGCACAGTAGCTGGCACGCAGCAAGAAAAAGGGAGCGGACTTGGCGTGTTTCTGGTGCACGAACTGCTGCGCCCCATGCAGGGCAAACTGGAAATAGAAAGTGTACAAGGACAGGGATCGGTATTTAGCATTGTACTGCCGGCGCTGCAGCAAGCCTAACCAGCATGATCAGCGTCTTTGCCGTTCCTACCAGCAATAATGGTGGCAGCACCCGATAGCTTTGGCACATGCCGGGCTGGCGTTTTCAAAGCGGTTGCAAACCTGCACCGTCTTCAGTAAGGCTGCGGCGGCAGTGCAAAAGCAGGCATGGGTGCGGCCGATGGCCGGCAGCCACATGTCTGGTCTAAGAAAAAGCCGGATTGGTCGAAACCAACAGTGCCACATTTTTTGATGAATATGAACCGATGCACTTTTACAGTGTCGAAAGAAAATAACCCCGACCCGACCCCCTTAAACGATCCTTTTAAAACCCCGTAACCCCTAAACTCCCTGAAAAGGATCCCTTGTTGGACGCAAGAGATTATCCCTAAACCCTTTCTTGTGCAAAAGGAGCCGCTAACCCCCGGCTCCTTTCTTTTTGCCCCAACGGCCCATTTTGTTTATGCAACTGCGATATATAACTGAACACAAAATGCATATTGTGTCGGGCTGGGGGTTTTCGACCGGCAAAAAGCCGGTTTCGTCGAAATACAGCCCCCTGCCGAATTTGACAAATGTCAAAACAGGCATCTTTGCTTCAGCGAAAAGCGAAACCCTAAACCCAAGTCCAGGTTACCCCCCTGGCATCTGAGAAACCCCTCAAGAGCTTTACCCTAAGCCCTTAAAAAGAGAGAGCAGAAGCCCCCCGCTTCGCTCTTTTTTTTTGGCCTTGCCGCATGGCCACCCACCAGATAGGATAATAGAAACACAACTTTAATAGGCACTGCCCTCTATTTAGGCGTACCTTCGCCGCCATTTTACAAGGCAGGTGGTGTGCAAGGCATGCCGGCTGCCCTTTTTTAGTAATCAAAACAACCAAGCAACCCCTAAGGGGGACGGGAGGTGAAAAACTATGCAAATCCGCAACATCGCCATCATTGCCCACGTAGACCATGGCAAAACAACCCTTGTAGATAACATTATCCGCAGTGCGAAAGTATTCCGCGACAATCAGGAAGCTGGCGAACTGATTATGGACAGCAACGATCTGGAAAAGGAACGCGGCATCACGATCTTTTCCAAGAACATGAGCGTGGTGTACAAAGATGTCAAGATCAATGTGATAGACACCCCTGGCCACGCCGACTTTGGTGGCGAGGTGGAGCGGGTGCTGAAAATGGCCGATGGCGTGATCCTGCTGGTAGATGCTTTTGAAGGCCCCATGCCTCAAACCCGCTTTGTACTACAAAAGGCACTGCAGCTGAACCTGCACCCCATTGTAGTCATCAACAAAGTAGACAAGCCCAACTGCCGCCCCGATGAAGTACACGATGCCGTGTTCGAACTCTTCTTCAACCTCGATGCTACCGAAGAGCAGCTCAACTTCCCTACGTACTATGGTAGTGGCAAAAACGGCTGGTTCAACGAAAGCCTGACACCCACCGACAACATCCTTCCGCTGATGGATGGCATTTTGAAGCACGTACCCGAACCAAAGATTGCGGATGGTACGGTGCAAATGCAAATTACCAGCCTCGATTACAGCAGCTTTCTTGGCCGTATTGCCATTGGTAAAGTGGCCCGTGGAGTACTCAAGGAAAACATGCCTATCAGCCTGATGCAAACCGATGGATCGGTCAAAAAGCAGCGCATCAAAGAACTGTACGTGTTTGAAGGCATGGGTAAGCGCAAGGTATCGGAAGTATTTGCCGGCGACCTATGTGCTGTGGTAGGTATTGAAGGCTTCAATATTGGCGATACCATCGCCGACTTTGAAAATCCCGAGGCGCTTCCCATCATCAGTGTAGATGAGCCTACCATGAGCATGTTGTTCGGCATCAACAACTCGCCCTTTTTTGGCAAAGACGGCAAGTTTGTAACCAGTCGCCACCTGCGTGATCGCCTGATGAAGGAAACCGAAAAAAACCTGGCCCTGCGGGTGAAGGATACCGATAGCGCCGATTCATTTCTGGTGTACGGCCGCGGCATTTTGCACCTGGGCGTATTGGTAGAAACCATGCGCCGCGAAGGCTACGAGCTGACTGTGGGCCAGCCCCAGGTATTGGTAAAAGAAATAGATGGCCAAAAATGTGAGCCTTACGAAACACTGGTGGTAGATGTGCCCGAAGAATATGCCAGCAAGGTGATAGACCTGGTAACCCGCCGCAAGGGCGAGCTGCATGTAATGGAAACCAAGGGCGAAATGCAGCACCTGGAGTTTGAAATACCCAGCCGTGGCCTGATAGGCCTGCGTACGAACATGCTGACGGCTACAGCTGGCGAAGCTGTGATGGCGCACCGCTTTTTGGACTACAAACCGTGGAAAGGGCCCATTCCTGGTCGTAACAATGGTGTACTGCTTTCCAAAGAAGCCGGTACCACCACTGCCTACTCGCTGGATAAGCTGCAGGACCGTGGTATCTTCTTCGTAGATCCGGGTGAAGATGTGTACGCCGGTATGATCATTGGCGAAAACAACAAGCCCGGCGACCTGGTAGTAAACCCCAACGAAGGCAAAAAACTGACCAACCACCGTGCCAGCGGTAGCGATGCAGCTACCAGCATTGCACCCAAAACCCTGCTGACGCTGGAAGAATGCATGGAATACATTCAGCAGGATGAATGCATTGAGGTAACGCCCAACTTCATACGGATGCGTAAGGTGCTGCTGGACGAAAACGACCGCAACCGCCTGGCCAAGCAGATGAAGGCAGAGGCGTAAGACATTGAGTGCGTCAAGAAGGCAATAAGAGAAAATCCCGGTAGTAAAACTGCCGGGATTTTTTGTGTTCAACGGCAACGCCAACTATCAGTCCCTTACAGGCCTTTCTCTATCTTTCCGCTACCAACCAACGCTTGCTTATGATCCGCCTTATTGCCGCCGTAGCTATAGCCTGCTGTAGCCTACAGAGTGCAGCGCAACGTACCTCCTATTCTGCCGCCGAAATTGACCGCTTGGCCTCGCTGGGCAAACTATGGGGTATGCTGCATTATTTTCATCCCCATGTGCTCAATGGCTCGGTGGTGACTGATAGCCTGGTGCTACCGGCCGCCCGGCAGCTGGCTGCCGACCCCAGCGCTGCCACCTACCAGCAGGCGGTAGCTGCCATGCTGGCCCGTGTAGCCGACCCCGCTACCAAACTTATTTTGGCCAGTGGCCCCCGGCAGCCGGTGCGGCTGTTGACCCAGCCCCAGCGGGCCACCGTACACCCACTACCGGGCAACAGACAGTACATAGCCCTGCCGACGGACATAGAAGGCGAAGCCGAACTGGCGAAAACCGGATTCATGGACGATAGCTGGAAAAAGTCGGCAGGCATTGTGCTGGATTTGCGGAAAGCCGACTATCAAGCCCCCAATTGGAGCGATCAGCAATTTCTGTCCGACTTTTTTCCTGCCATTCGCAACGCCCTACTGGGCAAAAAAAAGATGCCCAGCCTGCAGGAACGGGTAGCTGGCCATAACGGCTTTGTGTCGCAAACGCAAACAACACCCAATGTATACAGCAGCGGATGGCGCAGCAATGTGCTGACTCCATCGGTCAATGGCAATGAGAAAGCTTACGGCAAGCCTTTTGTTTTTGTGCTTCATCAAAACAGCCATGCCGAGCTGATCTGGCAATGCCTGCTACTGTCGGCAACCGGCGTTTGCCAGGTGCTGCTGGATGGTACGCCCCCCTACACCGCCGATGGCACTACTACCACTATTTCGCTAAGCGATGCGCTGAGCTGCCAGATACGCATCAGCGATGTGTACACGGGCACGGGGCGGCGCCTGCCACCGCCCGCCGATGTGCTACCCATTACAGATACCAGCCTGCAGGGTGGCTTTGTCAAGCGCTGCGTGCAGCTTCTTCAAACCACCAGCAGCATGGTGCCGTCCACGTTGGCCATCGGCGCCGAATATGTATACCCGAAGCCCGCCCGCTATGGCAGCAGCCTCTACCCCGATGCGGACCTGCGCCTCATGGCACTGTACAATTGGTGGAATGCTATTCACTACTTTTTTCCGTACAAGCACCTGACCGACAAGGCGTGGGACACGGTACTGTACCAGCATATACCAATGATGCTGCAGGCAAAGGATTCGGTAGCATATATGCTGGCTGTAAGAAGCATGGTAAGCGATATCAACGACAGCCATGGCTTTATTTTGAACATGCTGCCGGCTACACCTGCCCGTGCATTGTATGGGTACTGGCCCCCTATCGAACTGGGCTACATTGAAAACAAACTGGTGATAGTGGATGTGGGCCGAGATAGCACCCAGGATATGAGCCAGCTACAGCCCTGGGATGAGATACTGGCTATAGATGGCACCCCAGCTGCGGCAGCTGCCGAAAAATGGCGACGGTACATTGCCAGCAGCAACCAAAGCACCTACTACCGCGATGTGGTGCGCTATTTGCCCAATGGGCCCAAAAACAGTAAGGTGACCCTGCAAATAAGGCGCAATGGTGTGGAACAAACAGTAACACTGCTGCGCAGTGGCCGTACAAACCTTCCTAAGAAGGCGGTAGACTTTAACCAACGGTATGCTACCCTGCAAACGATGCAAGACAGTGTGCTGTATGTAAATATGGGAAGCCTGAACAGCGTACAAGCTGATAGCCTGGCAAAAGTGCTGCATAAGCAACAAGTGCTGCTGCTGGATATGAGAAACTATCCGCAAGGCACTGCGTGGACCTTGGCTCCACGGCTGACTTCAGTAGCCAGAAAAGCGGTATTGTTTGATAAGCCATTTGTAACACCAGCACACATTTTCGGTGGCGAAACGCAAGAAAATACCAACTCATGGTTTACCGTACAGCCCGCCGATCAGCAAAACGCTTTTCGCGGCCGTGTCTTCATTTTGTGCAACGAACAAACCCAAAGCCAGGCAGAGTATAGCATTATGATGTTTCAGGGAGCCACACAGTGCACGGTAGTGGGTAGCCAAACAGCCGGTGCCGATGGCAATGTAACACAGGTAGCCATACCGGGTGGGTACGAAGCATCCTTTAGCGGCCTGGGTATTTTGTACCCCGATGGCACGCCCACTCAGCGACGGGGCATTCGGGTAGACGTGCAAATAAAGCCTACAATAGAAGGCCTGAAAGCCGGCAAAGATGAGGTGCTGCAAAAGGCGTTGTTGATGATAGCAGGCCGCTAACCGCTCGCTGGTTCATTGGCCAGCCAGCAGTTGTTTGCCCATAGCTATCGCTTGTCTATTGAACCAATAACTGATGAAGGGTCCTTGTAGCTTCAGGCTATCAAGGGCCCTTTTTGCCATGAGTATACACCTGCACACCCACAGTCGCCAACACCACAGCCTTCACCTGGCTGATGGCAGCACCTGGCAACTTCGCTACACCCACCACTGGCGCCAGGCACTTATACACGGTGCTCTCGTCGCCGAGCTTCGCCCTGTACCAGCCGGTTGGTACCTGCAGCCGGCCGGCACACCACAGCGGGTATGGGGTTTAATAATGCCGCAGCACCGCTGCAGCTTTTTTATAGCACTGCATGCGCCGCGCCTGCATTTTACCTTACAACGCCAGCCAGGCTGTAGCAGCCGCTTTGTGCTTACCAATAGCCGACAGGAGGAATTCCTGAGCATTCAGGCTTCATTGCACTGGCAGCAACAAGCCTTCCGATTTCAGCTATACACAGCACACCAAAATATGCTACAGCAGCAACCACTTTTGGCCTTGCTGGCTGTACATTGTGCTAATGCGGGCATGCACCTGCTAAACGGACTGGATGCCAGCACCTAACGACCGCACTAACCAACCTGCCATGAAAAATTCAACTGTTGCATTGCTGGCCTCACCCTGCCTCGCCTTGCTAGGGATAGTGCTGGCGCTGGCTCCGCTGCCAGCAGCCGCTCAGTGCGAATGCAGCTTGCTGATGCGTGGACAACCCATAGCAGATACCTTGCAACTGCTGCGCAGCAGTGAGGCCGTTTGCAAGGCCAAGGCCCACGAGTGGACCGCTGCCGCACTCATAGCCGGCAAGCACTTTGATGATGCACTACTGGCACTTGATAGCGCCGCTGCCATCTACCAACAGCATGCCTGTAGCGAAGCCCAACTGGAAAAGCTATGGACCCTGTATGCCAGCCTGCATGACGCGACCGCCAACTACAACGCCGCACTGGAATGGCACCTGAAATTGCTGAAACTGGCAGAAACCACCGACGATGCCCCCGACAGGGCCACCCACCTGCTCGACATTGCCCAGGTGTTCAACCGGATGAAGCAGTCGGACAAAGGCATAGCCTACACCCGGCAGGCAGTGCCCATCATTCGTGGGTTGGCCAATAGCAAAGCCAAAACCGAATTGCTGAATAAAGCCGGTGCCCGCTACCTTTTTCATGCACAAGACAGCAAAGACATGCTGTACCTGGATACCGCAGAAGTATTTGTAAAAGAAGCGCTGGCTACCGCTATTACCATACAAGATGAAACTGCCGAAATCATAGCACTCACCAGGCTTGCCGCCATTTACGAGCGGCAAAAAGATTACGATGGCGCCATTCGTTTTATTGATCAGGCATTGGGAAAATGCCAACCAGGAAAACACAACCGTCAACTGATTACCTTGTTTGGCGATAAAGGCAATGCCCTGATGAAAAAGGGAAGCTTTAACGAAGCGAGACGACTGGCCGACTCTTGTCTTCACTACAGCCAGCGAGAGCAGTATGCTCCCCTTATCATGAATGCCTGGGCGCTTATTTATACCATTGAGGAAAAAGCAGGGCGCTACAAAGAAGCCATGGCTGCACTGAAGATTGCCCAATCGATGAGCGACAGCCTGGCCACCGCCGAACGCACCCGGGTGGTGAATGAGCTGGAACGCAAATACAACCAACAGAAAAATGAACGAACCATCCAAGAACTCTCGCAGCAGAAAAAGATTTACCTGCTGCTGACTGGCATAGCTATTTTAGGCATGGTCAGTATCGGCTTCTTTTTGCGTCAGCAAAGTCTGAAGCACAAACAGGTAATACTGGAAACCGAACAGCGGCTCAACAGGGCCCGTATGAATCCACACTTCTTTTTCAATGCCCTCGCCTCGCTACAAAGTATGGCCGTAAAAGAAGGTGATAGCCAAAACCTGGCAGTAAATCTGAGCAAGTTTTCTCATATCATGCGAGAAACACTGGAGAGCACCTACAAAGAATATGTTACCATCGAGCAGGAGATAGACTTTCTATCGGAATACCTTGAACTACAAAAGATCAGATTCCCGCAAAAGTTCAGATTTCACATACAATGTGATCCCTCGATTGAAATAGATGAGTTGCTGATTCCCTCCATGATCATTCAGCCTTTTGTAGAAAACTCCATCGAACACGGATTTGCCGGCATGCAGCACATGGGCGACCTCTCTATTTGCTTTGCACCGCACCAGCAAGAGCTACGCATTGATATAATAGATAACGGCAAGGGCCTGACAGATAAACAACAGGTGCATAAAGATCATATCTCCCGGGCCAGTCAAATCATCAAGGATCGTATCTACCTGCTCAATATCAAACTGAAAACGAAAGCCCGCTTTAGCATCGATCATCGAACTGACCAGCAAGAAGGCGTGGCGGTCACTATCTACCTTCCAATCATTTCTAAGCATGAAACTGCTCATCATTGACAACGAAACGCCCATCCGGCAAGGTCTGCAGCTACTGATCAACCAGTGGTGCCCGGCCATTAGCGAAGTATACGAAGCCACCGGCGTAGCCAGCGGGCTTCAAAGCATACACCAGCTTCAGCCCGACATAGTGCTGCTGGATGTGGAAATGGATGACGGTACCGGCTTCGATCTGGTACGTCAGTTGCGGGACCCACGTTTTCAGCTCATATTCATTACAGCACACAACCAGTATGCCCTGCAAGCCTTCCGCTGTGCAGCCATCGATTTTTTACTAAAACCCATCAATCCGGTAGAGCTAAAAGAAGCCGTTGACCGGGCAGAAAAAAACATACGTCAGCATGTACTGACCGAACAACTGCAGGTACTACTGCAGCAACCCACAAAGCGGCTACCAGAAAATAAGATTGTACTAAAGGATATCAATAGCACCTACTTTGTAAAGGTGAATGACATCCTGTTTTGCGAAGCAGAAGGCACCTACACCAAATTTCACTTTGTAAACAGTGCCCCCATTTTGGTAAGTAAAAACTTGAAAGAGTACGAAACCATTCTGGAGCCCATGGGCTTTATAAGAACGCACCACAGCTACCTGGCCAATGCAAGCCGCATTACGATGTACGATAAAACGGATGGGGGCTCGCTGGTGTTTGAAGGTGGTCTTAGTATCCCTGTATCGCAGCGAAAAAAAGAATATGTGCTGCAAATGCTGGCCAGCATGTAAAAAAGCAGACGCCAAGAATGGCGTCCGCGTATCTATTGCTTGGGTATCGTACTATGAAATCGAATATCCGACGGATTAGCCGGGTCAAATGCGACCATGATCTTATCGCCAGGCTGTACAGTAACAAATACTTCGCCCGGTACCAGGATGGTGCCTTTCCTATAATCGCCCAGCGGCGCCGATTGCTGCATGCTGGCGCTGATCTCATCAAGCTTTTTAAATAGCGCTTCCTTCGGAGTTACTGCGCTGCCAGTATCCGTCAATTGAGCATTTATTTTGGCTGTATCGCCGCTAAACAAAGCCACCGTCAGATAGTATTGCTTTGACTTGTTTCGCCGGCTACCACTACCTGTTCGCTCTTCTTTTCCGATTACACAGGCAACCTGCCGGGTAGCTTTTGCAAAAAATGCTTGCTGCTCGTGCATGCCCATGTATACAAGCGCACCAATGCCACTCAGCACCAGTAAGATAAGTGCAAACGCCAACAAGCGCATACGAACGATTCGAGTAATGGGCATCTCCTTTTACTTGATAAAGTTTCCAACGACGTTATAAAATAGTCAGCTTTACCTCAACCGTTTGAGCTGACGCTAGTTTAGGCAGCAACAAATGCCACGTCACATTTGGTGCCTGCATACCAAGGTGCTGCTGTAGCTTCACCTGCACCTCATAGCAGTTTTTGGGGCAGTGGTAGTAAAGCTGGTAGCTGATGGCCTGCAGCCCCTGCTGCAACTGTCGTTTACCAATCAGCAAGCAGTACTTATCAAAATCGATCACAGGTGTACACGAGCCCTTGACAAGTAGCTGATAGTCGGCCGCATTGGTAATGAGCAGAAAACTATCGCGTATGGCCACCTGCATTTGATATGCCGTATTGGTACAGCCATACACCTGCTCAGTATTTTGCGGCTTCAGCGTATCAACACCGCAAAACGAACTTAGCCGCTGATCGTCTTTGCCAGCAGGCTGTTCAGGCAGCAGTTGCTTTTGGCATGCCAGCAATACAAGCACGCAAAACAGTGAGGTGACTTTCATGGCGTACCAGACTTGAAGCATTGGTTACAGTAGATTACTGGAGGTTTTCACAAGGCAGCTCCTGCAACGGCGAAGGCAGGATGAGTCGTGGAGCACCGTAAGTGCCACCCCCTTCGTAATCCTGGCGGACCCAACCAACCGCAATACCACACTTTCCATCAGCCAGCTTAATGGCCAGATTCACATACACCTCCTTGTGCAGTGGAATATCCAGTACATTTTTCTCAAGCCGCCATGTTGATACAATGTGCACTTTAGTAACCGTATAGGCCTGTTTGCTCATTTTCATCAGCTCATAATCCGCTTTGGCCACCTTTTCAATAGTTGCGTCGCTCATCATTGGCTTGCCCATCCGCAGTTTTTTTACATACTCTTTCAGGTTATCGGCCATCTTTTTCATGAAAGCCTCAGGGCTTCCATACTTGGTCAACGCTTCGTTGATCTTCTGCAGGTTTTCATCCAAAGCAGGCTCGTTGGTATACACACGCCTTGCATTTTCCAGGTAGGTTTTACAAATCACCAGGTTTTGATAGGCGGCTACACTCGCTTTGCTACGATAGTTTTGATATACATCAGCTGCAGACTTTATAAAACCTTCTGCCGCCTTTGCCCGGTCGGCTACTGCAGGCTGCTTGCTCATGTACATAGCAGGCTCGGGCTTAGATGCAATAAACTCATCTACCCGTCGGGTGTACTCCAGCAGCAAATCATTGCTTGCTTTCATTGCCTGCAAAATAGCTGCCTCATCGTTTACATCCTCGCCGCCTCCATTCATGGCCGCCTTTGTATATATATAAGGTGCCGAAAACAATTCAATGGTGGCAGCTAAAGTTTCGTTGCGCTGTTGGCGTAAATTTTCTTTACCACCGGCGAGGCTGTTATAAACCTGCTGGCACTCCTGCAATGCCTTCTCCATGGCCGCGGTATTATAGTTCGCATCTTTGGTCTTTGTATTCTTCAATGCCATCTGGGCATTTTGGATACCACTACTGTATACTACTTGCTTATTATTCTCATCAGTATGGTTGCGCATTTTTTCGATGTGCTTCCAAAAAAGGTTGATTTGTCCCTTTGCTACACTGGATGTTTCCTCGGGTGGAATGGCCACTGCTGAATTTCCCGAAGCCGCTTCCCCATTGCCCGCCTTGCTTTGACCGGCATCGCCTTTGGTTACCTGTTCCACTGCTTTGCCTGCCTTTTTTTCCAGCTCCTTACGACCCGGAATCTTTAACTGCGCCAAGGCAGGTATTGGCAGTAACAGGAGTGCTACATATAGATGCTTCATACGCAAAAGGATGATAGTGGAAACGAAAGGTAGCAGGACTATTGGCCGGCAAAAGGCCGGATAAACAAGTGCTAAAAACGCATTAACAGCCGCCGTAGCAGGCAGTTGCTATTTGTATACCGCATGGCGCAGTCAGTTATCAATTGGGTGCCACAAACTATTAGATGGGCTATTGCGGCTATGCAAGTACAGAAGTGGGGCCATGGGGCTGGTATAGATTGCTGGCCGCAACCAATCTCGTATTCTTATGCCTCGGTATCTTACTTCATTCCGCTTTGCCTGCCTGCTTACCCTCATGACCACCGGCTGCACAATGGCCAGCCTGGCACAAGCCGGCAGTTCATGGGCACCCTTTGGTACAGCCGGCTTCAGCACCGGTGTAGCCGACTATACCAGTATTACTGTCAGCCGGCAAGACAGCAGCATTTACGTTGCCTTTAAAGACATTGCCAACGGCAATAAAGTAACTGTGATGCGCAGCAGCAATGGAGGTGCATGGACAGTTATTGGCAATGCCGGATTTAGTGCAGGCGCTGTAGACCATGTAAGTATAGCAGTGCACAACAGCAGGCCCATGGTGGCCTTTAAAGACTATAGCAATGGCGGGCGCCTTAGCATCATGCGGTGGAATGGCACGGCATGGGCTTATGTGGGCAACCCCGGCGCACAAAGTAGTGGCGAGGTAAATGCGGTAAGCCTGTGTGCAGCGGGTGCACGGGATCGCTTTATGGTAGCGTACACCGATGAAGCAGATGGCAACAAGGTGTATGTAAGGCTGAAAGAAGAGGGTAGTAACGGAGCTTTTGCTCCACTAGGACCCGCACAGGCCAGCAGTGGTGCCGCCAGTTTTGTAAAGATTGTAGCGAATGATATACTCGGCTATGGTTACCTCATGTTTACCGATTCGGCCAATGCCGCAAAAGCCACGGTGCGCACCTTTGAATCCTTCAACTGGGTGACGGTAGGAACAGCCGGTTTTACAGCCGGTACAGCTACACATAACGATATAGCAGTAACACACGATGGCCACCCGATAGCAGTGTACCGGGACGGAAGTACATCGAACCGAGCAAGTGTAAGCCGCTGGAACGGCACCAATTGGGCGCTTGTGGGCAGTGCCGGCCTGTCTGCTGGTACGGCAGAGTTCAATAGCATATTGATAGATGAAACAGGACAGCCTATTGTGGCATATAAAGATGGCACCAACAATGGCCGGGCCAGTGCCAGAAGATTTAATGGAACAAGTTGGTCCAATTATGGTACTGCTGGCTTCACGAGCGGCTCAGCCGAATTTATTGAACTGGCTGGCAGTGGCAGCTACGGCCCCTTCATGGTTTGCAAAGACGCTGGCCTGTCTGGCAAAATTGTAGTGGAAGCTTTCAGCTGTACCAATCCCACGGCTCCTGTTATATCGCCCACCAGCGGCACATTTTGCGGAGGCGAAGGCATTTTGCTTAGTACAAGCGGACAGGCCAATACACAAATGCGATGGTACCGGCAACTGACAGCTGCTACCATAGATAGTGTGGGCAACTCAAGAGTGATATCGCCACAGGGACCCGTACAGCGGGTGGCTATTGCTTTTGACAAAGCCGGCACACTGTACTGCGCCTACACCTTTCAAAACGATGCCTATGTAGTAAGGAGGGTAGCAGGTGCCTGGCAACAGATAGGCGGCGTGGCTTTGAGCAGTGTCGATGAAATAGACCTGGCCATCCATCCTGTTACCAATGAAGCCTACATCATTGCCGAAACAACTACGGGTAGCCGTCCCATCGTGGTACGGCGCTTCAACGGAACCAGTTGGGTTACCTTACAGGCCCCCGATGCAGGCCCTACATCGTATGTTGACATTGCCTTTGCCGGCGGTGGCACCTTGTACGCATCCTACCAGCGAAACGTGGGTGGCAATGTCCGCGTTGGGTTAATGCGCTATGAAGGTCCATTGTGGTATGCACACTACCAATCATCTGCACCGGGTGCTGCCCCCGATGCCAATTTTGGCTCCATCGCCATCAGCTCAAGCGGCATTCCTATGGTAGCCAGCAGCGGCCCCACACTATCGTTTCATACCCTTAATCGCACCATCGTCAATACGGCTGAATGGCTTTTCAAAACTGCTGTCAACACGCCCACCAACTTTTGCCGGCTGGCACTGGGCCGCGGCGATGAGGCATTTATTGCATATCGGCAAACCAGCAACAACCAATTGTACTTGGTGCGGCGTAGTGGCAATGCCCAGGATACTTCAGGAGTATTTCACCCATTGGGGGGGAGCGTGTCCAACGGTGCCGTGTCGCGTTTTGATATGGCCATCGATCAGGATGGAACACCGTATGTTATCTATGCCGACTCTTCGCTTGGCAATAAGCTACAGTTGAAAAAATGGAATGGCAGCAATTGGGTAACCGCGGGTGGTGCCAGCTTTTCGGTAGGCTCTGCCATTGATCCGCACCTGGCATTCGATGCAAACAATACCACTCATGCGCTTTATGTAGACAATGGGCTGCAAGGCAGTGCTACACTGGTGCTACCAGACCGTTTGTTTGTGCAAGCGGCAAACTCATACAATGCTAACAGAGGAGGGAGTTATCAGATAAGTGCTACTGCTGGCTGTGCTACCAATGTGCTTTCGAATACCGTAGCGCTGACACAAACTGATGCCTATAATAGCTGGATAGGCGGCGTAAATGGTGCATGGGCTACCGCCGGCAACTGGAGTTGTGGCCGCGTACCTACGGCAAATGATTTGGTGCGTATACCAGCCACGCCGGGCGCTATCTATCCCTTTGCACAAGGCTCTACTACGGCCTTTGTATGCGCCGGCCTCATGATGGAGCCGGGCGCAAGGCTCGATGTAAACGGCGATGCTGTGTTGCGCATTTTTGGCACACTCGACCTACGGGGTAATGCCCGCATTAATACCGTTGGTACCGTTCGGGTATTGGTACCGGGTGGCATCAACTAAGTACGGTTTACAAGCATACCGGCAACACATACACACCCCCGGCAATTCATTTGCCGGGGCTTTTTTTATGATGCAATGCCTGTCTAATGTCACACCCCACGAAGCAGGCTGGTCGTAACTTGCTGCACGCTCAATTTCGATTTCATGTCCACAGCACACATCAGCCGTCGGCAACGCTTTTATTTGCTATCCTTTTTTCGTCACGATTTCAAAGCAAGTGTCACTGTCTTTTTTGTGGCCTTGCCATTGTGCCTGGGCATTGCCATGGCCTCGGGCACATCGGCCTATGCCGGCCTTATAGCCGGTATTATTGGTGGCCTCGTGGTTGGTTTTCTTAGCAAATCAGAGTTGAGTGTAAGTGGCCCGGCGGCCGGATTAACCGCTATTTGCACGGCAGCCATCGGGGCGATGGGTAGTGTGGAGCTATTGTTTATCAGTGTTGCTATTGCTGGTGTGCTTCAGCTGCTACTCGGCTTATTCCGGTTAGGCGGATTTACACACTTCATTCCGTCGGCGGTTATCAAAGGCATGCTCAGTGCTATTGGGATACTGCTTATTTCCAAACAGGTACCACTACTACTCGGGTATGATAAACCTGATTTTTGGACCGATCAACTTTTTAATCTGTTCACGTTTGACCATGGCTTTAGCAGCATCCGCTCATTTTATGATGCCCTGTCGCCATCAGCGCTTTTCATTGCAGCCCTGGCAGCCGTAGTGATGTGGCTGTGGGAGCAAAAAGCAGGCAAGCGGCTGGGGTTTTTACCGGCCACTATTGTAGTAGTGCTGGCAGGTAGCCTGGCTGCAGCAGCATTGCCGCTTTGTTGCCCTGCGTGGCAGCTATCGGCCAGCCAGTATGTAGTACTGCCGGCCAAAATGTGGCAGCAAATCAGCTGGCCCCAATGGCATGAGATTACCGACAACACACTGGTATGGCGCTATGCGGTGGTTATCTGTTTTGTAGCATCGCTCGAAACCCTGCTGAGTATTGAAGCCATTGACAAACTGGACCCTTACAACCGGCTGACGCCACAAAACCGCGAATTAATGGCACAAGGAACCGGCAACATACTCAGCGGCTTGTTGGGTGGTCTGCCCATTACAGCGGTCATTGTGCGTAGTGCTGCCAATGCCGAGGCAGGTGCCCGTACCCGGATGTCAGCCATTACCCACGCTATATGGCTGCTGCTGGCAGTTGCCGTAGCCGTTCCTCTTATTAATCGCATTCCTTATTGTGTGCTGGCAGTCATTCTTACCCGTACCGGATACAACCTGGTAAAACCTGCGATGGTAAAAGCCGTATTCAGGCAGGGCCGCGAACAATTCATGCCTTTTCTTTTCACCGTGGGTGCTATCCTCCTCACCGACTTACTGATTGGTGTAGTCATCGGTATCGTGTATTCGCTGTACTTCATCGTGAAGCATACCTATCGGGCAGGCTTCACCTTAGTGCACCAGCACCATGCCGGCACCGATCAATACCACATTCAGCTGGCGCAAAATGTAAGCTTTATGAACAAGCGCCGGCTAAAAGAAACGTTGGATGAAATACCAATGTATAGTGTGGTGCATATCAGCGGCACAGATTGCGTGTATATCGATCACGATATCCTTGAGATTATTCATGATTTCGGGAAAAAAGCAGTGAAAAAGCACATTGGACTGACGCTTGAAAATGTACCTGCCGTTGAAAGCATCAGCCTGCACTAGCGAGCTACGGTTGGCTCAAAATGTAAAAAGCAGTAAGTTCACTGCAAATGAATACTCATGGGCTTGCGCAAACAATTTGAAAATTACATTGATAGTCTGCGGGTAACTCCGGGCAAGAAAATATCGCTGCAAAAGCATTTTCGGACCGATCACGACCAGAAGTTGGTAACGAAAGAGGAAGGCTTGCAACTGATGGAAAATGGCATAAAAAACATGGCCATTTTACAAGACAAGCTATATGCACACGACGAATATAGTGTACTGATTGTGCTGCAGGCAATGGATGCTGCCGGTAAAGACAGCGCCATCAAACACGTAATGAGCGGGCTGAACCCCAGTGGTGTAAAGGTGTACAGCTTTAAAGTGCCGAGTAAGGAAGAACTGGACCACGACTACATTTGGCGGCATTACAAAGCCTTGCCTGCCCGGGGCGAAATAGGCATCTTCAACCGTAGCCATTACGAAAACGTACTGGTCACCCGCGTACACCCCGAGTACATTTTAAATGAACGGATACCAGGCATCAGTTCGCTAAAAGACATCAAGCCCTCTTTCTGGAAAAGCCGGTACGACCAAATCAACCGGTTCGAAAAAAACCTGGCCGAAAATGGCACCATCATCCTCAAGTTCTTTTTGCATGTATCGAAAGAAGAACAGCTGAAACGCTTTATAGATAGGATAGATGACCCCACCAAAAACTGGAAATTTTCGTACGCCGATACACAGGAGCGCCAGCATTGGGACAGCTACATGCAGGCCTATGAAGAAATGCTGGCTGCTACCTCTACCAGCCATGCACCGTGGTATGTGCTGCCAGCCGATGACAAATGGTTTACCCGTCTGTGCCTGGGTGCAGCCATGTTTTTTGAATTTGAAAAATTAAAACTGGACTACCCGAAAGTAAGCGATACACAAAAGGCCGAACTGCTGCGGGCAAAGGAAGAACTACTGGCTGCAGAAGGCAAGAAAAGCAATGGCCGTGGTAAGAAAAAACGCTGACTATTCTTCGCGGCTATCCAGCGTTTGCCGGGGATGATGCTTGTGCTGCCGGAAATCGTGATTGTAGTAAAAAAACAACCGGAGCGTATGGTTGGCATCGTATTGCCAGCCGACGGGCTTTTGCTGAAAAACATGCATGTAGCCTGCATCGTAGCTCCAGTCTTTACTCAGCCGATGCCTGAAGCCCAAGAAAATACGGTTCTGATCAAATGTATTGTACACCACCTGCCGGCCGAAATTGATCAGCACCTCATCGGCTAATACTACTGCCAGCTTACCCGGCTGCTTTGATACCGGAACACTGAAGCTCATGAGATAGCGCACCCGGTTGGTAAACTTCCAGCGGCCGGTAAACGCATCGTTCGCCATAATTTGCTGCCATCGCTGCTCATTTCTGAACCGCATGAGCAAGCTGGTCTTTCCGATTTGCGAATTCATCAGCGCTTGCTGGTATAGGCGATGCTCATTGGCAAAGCGGCTCCAACCGACGGTGGACGGCGCCAGCCACATATGGGCATAGCCCGCAGCCAGCGTGAATTTTTCCTGCAGCCACCATGTAGCCCCCAGGCGGGCAAAATAAAAACTGGGATCAGCCAGACCGTGTGTTCGCCTGATATGAAAATCGGCCATAAGGCCCCAACGATTGGTGATGTGTAGTGTGCTGTTCAAACTGGTCCATACCTGCGCTTGCTGCCGCACTTGCTTGACGGGGGGCTGCTGCGCAGCTACTACCCATGCCACCGCCAGCAATACAGCCAACATAGCAGCACGATGAACAAAAAAACCACTCATGCATACAAAGAAGCAGGAAAAGAGCAAGGCACACAATGATGCGCATCATACACCAAACGAAAGAAAGGGCCGGAAAAGATGCAAACAGCAATATCCTAAAAAAAGAAGGTCTCCTGTAGAAACAGGTGACCTCAACGATTGCTTGCCATATGAAAAAACTCTTCGAGTCGGATGTTGTGGTGATTGAGCTTCTTCGTGTAGAAGATCGGGTGGTGACCCGTTGTTTTCAATCACAAGGCAATATTACGCCGGCCAAATGCGGTGCACAAGCTAATTTTGCCGGCGTTGCATGATGTCTAAATCGTATTAGCCTATTGCAACAGCCTGTTTTTCAAGCACTTCACTCAAAACACGGCATGATGCCCAACCGCCAAACTGACATCCTCTTTCAGCTCATTCATGCCATGGAAAAGGCGGAAAAAAGGCATTTCAAGCTGTACATCAAAAAGAACTCTGCCCGCGAAGACCTGAAAATTGTTCGGCTGTTTGATGCGCTGGACAAGCTAAGCGAGTACGACGAACGGCAGCTGCTGAAAAAGCTGCCCGATGTGGAGAAGCCACAACTGGGTAACCTCAAAGCCCACTTGTACAAGCAGATAATGGCCAGCCTACGCGACCTGAAAAGCAAAGAAAGCGTAGAGCTGCAGCTCAATGAACTGCTCGACTACGGACGCATTTTGTACAACAAAGGGCTGTTTGCACAAAGCCTTAAGTTTTTAGAAAAAGCCAAAGAAATAGGCTTTGCAAACGGCAAATACAATTTCTTAAGCCAGGTCATTTCACTGGAAAAGAAAATTGAAGGCCTTTATATAACCCGTAGCATGCAGGAACGGGCCGAGCAGCTGAGCCAGGAAGCCCTGGAGGTGAGCGGCCATATTTACCAGGTGTTTCGGCTGAGTAATTTGGCTGTAAAGCTGTACAGCTTTTATGTAAGCAATGGCCATGCCCGCAATGAGCAGGAAGAGCAGGTGGTGAAAGACTTTTTTGAAAAGGAGCTACCAGCTGATACCGAGCGGTTCGATGGATTTTATGAGCGGCTCTACCTGTACCAGAGCTATTGCTGGTATAGTTTTATCCGGCAAGATTTTTTGATGTACTTCCGCTATGCGCAAAAATGGGTCAACCTGTTTAACGAAGATCCGGTACGCATCAAAGTAGAGACCGGCCACTATATCAAGGGCATGCACAATCTATTGAATGCTCATTTCGACCTGCGCAACTTTCGGGCCTTTGAGATAACCTTGGCCGCGTTTGAAAACTTCTACAAATCGCCGTTGTGCCAGCAGCACGATAATTTCAGAATCCACTCTTTTGTATACATCACTGCAGCCAAATTAAACTGGCACCTTATGGTAGGTACTTTTAAAGAAGGTTTGCAACAGGTGCCTATCATTGAAGAGAATGTTGCCAAGAATGAGTTGCACATCGATAAGCATCGCATCATGGTATTCAACTATAAGATTGCCTCGCTTCACTTTGGCTATGGCAACTACAAAGCCTGTCTCGATTACCTGCAAAAGATCATTCACGAGCCGGTAGACCTGCGCTACGACCTGCAATGCTATGCCCGCCTGATGCACCTGATGGCTCACTATGAGCTGGGAAACGATATGATTATCGAGTCGTTGGCCAAATCGGTATACCGCTTCATGGCAAAAATGAAAAACCTGACAGCAGTAGAAGAGGCCATGTTTCGCTTTTTACGAAAAAACCTGCACGTGCCGCCACGCCAGCTAAAGCCCGAGCTGATAAAACTGCTGGAACAGGTAAAGCAGTACGAAAAAAACCGCCACCAGACTCGTTCTTTTGCTTATCTCGATATCATCAGCTACCTCGAAAGCAAGGTACAAGGCAAGCCCATGGGCGCCGTGCTGCAAGACAAATACAAGCAAAGCAACCACCGATAAAAGTGGCCCGGCCTATAAATGGCCGAGACCTTGCTGCGGCAATTTTCCCTTGACGGGCCGGAAAAATGCCAGGATCCGCTCAATATCTGCCGCATCATTTTCCGTTGGCATAAAAGGGGGAGCAAAAATGACCCGCTTGTTCTCAAAATCGAGCGCCGCCATCACAATGGGCACCGCCGACCGGCGAGCTATATAATAAAAACCAGTGCGTAGCCGATCAACCCGCTTTCGGGTTCCTTCGGGCGAAAGTGCCAGCACCAACTCATCGGTAGCATCAAACTTAGCAACCACTGCGTCTACTAATTGATGGCTGCCTGATCGGTCTACCGGCGTACCGCCGAGCCATTTAAACAAAAAACCAAAGGGCGGCTTAAACAATTCAGCCTTTCCTAAAAATTTCACGTGCGTCATTCGCATGACACTGCGTACCGCCAGCCCCACCACAAAATCGAGCCAGTGCGTATGTGGTGCTACCACAATGACTGCCTTCTTCAGTTCGGGCGGAAGAGCTCCTTCAATTTTCCAGCCTTCGCTCCAGAGGTACCATTTCCAAAACCAGCGCATATAAACAAGCAATGCTGCGAAACTACGGCAGGAATGATCAGCCACGGTTACAATTGACAACAGCTGGCTACCAATGCATGAAAACAAAAACATCATGCATAAAAACTTTCTTCGACTGACACTGCTATTGGCCATGCTGCTGGCCTGCCTGGTAATGGTACAAGCGCAGCAAGTACAAAGCTGGAACAGTCTGAACGCCAAGGTGAGCCTGACCGATAAATGGCAACTGCGGGCGGGCCACCTTCGTGGTTATCAAGCCGATAATCGGTTTCGCAATCATTTTAATCAAACCGGCCTGACAGTATCCTACGAGGCTGCCAAGCGGCTCGATCTGGCAGCTGGGGTCCTGTTTATTACACCCACCGGCCGCGATACCCGTACCCGCCTTTTTGTGCGGGCTACCCACACCCAGCGCATCAGCCGGCAGCTCAACTGGATCAATACCCTTCGGCTGGAAACCAACTCGGCCAACGAACCTCGCTTTCGCCAGCGCATTATGGTGAGTACTCGCCTGGCTACCCGCAAACGCCTCGACTTTGCCAATATGCGCCCCGCCATCGGCTATCAGCTCTTTTACAATATTGGGGGCACGCCTATCAATTACTACAACGATAACAAAGAGCTGCTGGCCCGTCAAACACCCGATGGCTTTCATCGTGGCCGGCTATTTCTCAACCTCGATTTCAGGATAAATGACCTGCTGAGTATTGATGTCAATTACTTCAACCAGCAAGAGTTTAACCTGCTGAGCGGGCCCACCCGCCGCATGAATGTGCCCAACCGAGATGGCACCCGTATTCAGCGCCCTTTCCGCCCCTTCCATATGCTGGGCGTAGCACTTACAGTAGATGTTGACGCTTTACTGAAATAAACAACATTCAATCACCGCTTTAAAAACTTGAATATGAAACAGCGCATCAAACAATCATTCATCTGTCAGGACATTAAGCAATACCAAACCAACCAAACACTGGTAGATACGCACGTGCCCACTGTAGGCGATGTAGCCGTATTTGAAGTGCTCAGCATTGGCAAACACAAAACGATTCAGGGCACTGATAAACGACTAGTCACCATATTGCCTGGCGACCGCATCATGGCAGCCTTTGGCACACGCTATGCTACTGCCCAGTTTGAGGGCTATGTGCCAGGTGGCATTTGTCCAGAATATCACATCTTAGGTGCAGGCGGCACCGTGGGTTTAGTAGCCTCCTCTCACAGCAGGTTCGCCAGTGCCGGGCCCACCACGCTGAAGCTGGTAGGCTGGGTAACCAATGCACAGGGCGATGTGTGGAATACCATCCGCCAAAAAGAACAGCTGATGAAGCCTTTTACCGGGGCCATTTCACACAGCACCCGCGTTATACTTTCCGTTGGCTCCAGCATGGATAGTGGCAAAACCACTACCGCTGCCAAAATGGTACAAGGCTTCAGCGAAGCCGGGTATCGCGTAGCCTTCATCAAACTCACCGGTACTATCTATACCAAAGATTGCGACCTGGTATACGACCATGGTGCAGCCGAAGTAGCCGACTTTGGGCTGCTGGGCTACCCATCCACCTATCTCTGCACTGCCACCCAGCTGCTGGGCCTTTACGAAACGCTGATGCATCACATTAAAGCGCAAGACAAAGCTTTTGTGGTAATAGAAATAGCCGATGGCCTGTACCAACGCGAAACTGAAATGCTGCTGCGCAACAGGGCCTTTATGAATGGCATTGATGCAGTAGTATACTCCGCCGGCGATAGCCTGAGTGCTATTCAGGGCTATCAGGTTCTGCGAGACATGCACATTGTACCAGTGGCACTCAGCGGGCTTTTTACTGCCAGCCCATTGTTGGTAAAAGAAGTGTCGGAACGACTGTACTCACCGGTGCTCAGCATTGATGAGCTGGCCCGTGGTGTACTTATGCAGTATCTCGAAATGCCGATGTCGGTATCAGCATCATAATAGCCGCCTTGGTGATGAAAAACAAAGTTGTCAGCCTGCTCTTACTGCCTGTTTGGTGGCCCTTTGCGTGGCAGCACGCTGGCCGGCTGACACTTATCCTATCCACGGGCCTGTTAGCCAATATTGGCAGCGTGCTACTTCCGCTGGGTATTGGCGAATTTTTGCAGCTGCACTATGCACAAGCGGGGGCCAAAGGCCGCATTCTACAGTTGCTGGGGCTGCCGGGTGCCAGCAGTATGCATCAACTATTGCTGGCTTTTGCAGCGGTATGGTGCCTGCGCATGCTGGCCAGCTGGCTGGAAAAATGGCAAAAAGATTGGATGGGCCAACTGATGCTGGCCGACCTGAAGCAACGACTACAACCAGCAGGTAGCACAAGAGCGGCCCGGGCTTCTCAACGAGATCTTTCTCCCTTGCGCAGGTTACTTTTTAAAGGCGTGCTGGACGCCTTTAAGCACCTGAGCTTTCTGCTGATGCTGGTGGCGATGCTATTCCGCATTCAGCCAGCTCTATGCCTGGCTACGTTGGGCATGTGCATAGCAGGTGCGCTGGTATCGGTGGGGCTGGCCCGCTGCCAGCGCTCTGCATTGCAGCAGTACCGCCAGCTGCAGCGGGATGCCGGCAGCCTGGATGCTGGCACACAGCAAGCACTTGCGTACCAGCGGGCTGGCAGGCTCCAAGCCAAGTGGCAGGCACTGCTAAAAGTACACAATGCCCAGTGGCTGTATGCCATGGTAGGCATGCTGCTGCTGCTTGTTTGGTGGCTGCAGTGGCCGGTACCTGCGGCCAGCCTGGTTACCTTTTACCTGCTACTGCTGGCAGCCGTGCCTTCGCTCAGGGGGCTGCTGGGCCTGCCGGCTATTTGGATGAAGGCTCGTTTAAGTGCCGGAGCCCTGGCAGGGCATTTGGCACCAGCCAGTCCAACATATTTGGCAAAAGGCGGTTACATTGGCACAGCTGCGGCTACCAATGGCAGCTAACAAACATGAACGCCGCTAATCATCAACAACTTTTGCTGGCCCTGCAGCAGCCCAATATAGACCAACCGGTGGCCGAACTGTACCGGCAGTTTCACCCCTCGGTACTGGCCATGGTAATAGCCCAGGGCGGTACCGAAGAAGATGCCAACGATGTATTTCAAGACAGCATGCTCAGTTTTGTGCAAACCGTGAAAGCTGGCAAATTCAGAGGCGAGAGCAGTATCAAAACTTTCTTCATTTCCATTGCCCGCCACTTGTGGATGAATGAACTACGCAGCCGCCAACGCCGCCAGCAACGCCACGAAAATTACATGCAAACCAACGACCAATGGCAGGCGCCACCAGCAGGCAGTGTAGTGTGCCAGAGCAAAGGCATTGAAACCGTATTTGAGCACATAGGCGAAGTATGCCGCCAGTTGCTGCTCGGCTTTTATTTCGAAAAAAAGAGCATGCGGCAATTACTGGATCAATTCAGCTACGACAACGAGCAGGTGCTGCGCAATAAAAAAAGTAAGTGCCTGAAAAAGGCCAAAGAACTATTAGCCAGCGATACACTACTAACCGAATCATTAAAAAGCCAACTGTACCATGAATGACGTACAAATAGATACCGTACTGGATGAGCTGGCGGCAGGCCGCCTGAGCGAGCAAGAAGCCGGCAGCATGCTGACAGGCATGGGCGTAGCCAACGTAACAGAGGCTATCAGGCTACACCAGGCTGCTGTACAATTGGTAGAGCAGTATGGTACACTCCAGAGCATTAAGCGGGTGCGCCTGCAGTATGAGGCCACCGGTATCCAAACAGCACCTGCGGCCAAAGCCAGCACAGGTAGTGTAGTAAGCCTGCTGGCCCGGCGTGTGATGCAAGCCGCCGCAGCCATACTGCTACTGGCAGGCGCCTGGGGCCTGTACAGCGTGGGCAGCTATAGCAACGGGCAAATGCTGGCTGATATGCAAACTGCCTACAGCCTTAATACCAGCAGGGCTGGCGCAGCACAACCCGAAGATGAATTGGTAGCGGCATTCCGGGCTGGCAACTATTCGGCCACCGTAGCCGCATGGCTGCTGCATCCAGCCGCGAACTGTTTTTGGCCGGCTATGCCATGATGCAGCTGAAAGATTATGCACAGGCGGCCGCTACTTTGGAAAAGCTGCTGCAACAAAACCAACAATCCGGCGAACCGCTGTACAGCGACGATGGCGAGTATTATCTGGCACAATGTTACCTGCAACTACAACAGCCAGCGAAAGCGTTTCCGATTATGCAACGCATTTACAACAATGAGCAGCATACCTATCATGAAAAAATTAGTGCCCGCCAATTGATAAAAGTGTGGTGGCTGCAATAAAACGAATGGGAATTTCAAGGGTTTGTTTGGCAAAAGCCTGGTCATTTGTTTGACCGGGCTTTTTTGCGCCAGTACCAGGCGCCCAGCACCAGTAGCGGCACCAGTGCCAGCCACCAAAATTTACCCAA
>JALOMC010000393.1 GCA_025455665.1 Chitinophagaceae bacterium
GCCCAAATGCTTTGTTTGATGTCTTTGGCCAGATCATTGAGGTGCATGTTGCAGGTATTGCCATCATACCCCATGCTTACCACACCTACCTGTGCTTTTTGCAGGTCGGCATCTGTCAGGCCAATGCCGTACAGCATAGCTTGCGCTGCAGGCTGCGTTGGATCTTGCGTAAGGGTTCGGCTGTATTTGTTTAGTACTTGCATGTGTTGGTTAATTCTGCTATCGTTATTTCGTCTCGGCTATTTCACTTTGTTCGTTCAGTTGGTAAATAGGAGCGCCCTGCACCAGGGCTTTGTAAGCCTGCTGCAAGCGAGCTCCCGGGGTTTGCGCCCACGGCATTGAAAAGGAGTGCTGATCGATGCTGGCGATGCCAACTATTTCGGCAGCGGTGCCGCAGAAGAATGCACTTTCAGCACCTGCAATTTCTGCTGGCGAAATGGGGCGTACTTCCGTTTGAATATCCAATGCTTCGCACAGTTCAAGCACGGTGGCCCGGGTGATACCTGGCAGTATGTTGCCGGCTGCTGGCGTTACCAGTTTACCCGCTATTTGCAAAAAGAAATTGGCGCCCGGGCCTTCGGCAATATGTCCGCTGTTGTCCAGCAGCAGGGCTTCGTCGTAGCCACGGCTTTTTGCCTGCTGGCTGGCCATGATGCTGTTGACGTAATGGCCTACCGCTTTGGCATGCATTTGAAAAGCCTGCGGGTTTGGTCGCTGGATGTCACTGATGTGTACCCGCAGCAGTTGATTGCCTAAAAATGGTTGCATTTCCCAGGCCATGATGGCAATATTGGAACAGCTATTGGGCTGAAAGCTCATATTGGAAGGCGCATACAGCAAGGGCCGGATGTATGCGTCCTGCAAATCATTTCGCTTGAGTACCTGATAGGTGGCTGCTATCAATTCTTCATCTGTCCAGTGATAGGGAAGGTGAAGGGCGGCAGCCGATTGGCGCAAGCGTTCGAAATGTTCGGTCGCTTTAAAAATGGCAGTGCTTCCATCCTGCTGACGGTAAGAGCGGATGCCTTCGAACACACCCATGCCATAATGCATGGTTTGACTGTATAAATCTATACGGGCGTCCTTGGCTTTTACAAGGTTGCCGTTGTGGTAGATGTACGATTCATCGTGGTAGTAGCTGGCCATGATGGGTGCTATAGTTGGGTAACAAAATGAAAACAGCCCGCTCTCTGGATGGAGGCGGGCCGTTTTGTTATACTGGTTGTTTTTTTACTGTTATAACAAACGTGGTCCTCCGTGCTGCGCAGGCATAATAATGACTACCACAATAATGACGATTGCGGAAATCAGCTGTATACTATTGGCGAGCCGGTGGAGCATTGAATGGTACTTCGGTTGGCTTGCTAATGTAAGACGCCTGCTGCTGAAAAGAAAGAACTATTTTAAATGATGGTTGATTTGCGCAGTTCAATATTGCCCTTGTTGATGCTTTCTACGGCCTTCCCTTGCACATAATCGCAAATAAGATCGCCAATGGTAGAGGTGAAGTAGAAATTAATCGGGTCAATATCTTTTGTTACAAATCCGTTTTCAAGTGTCCAGTTTACGCCGTTGCGCACTGCGGTAGCTTCTTGCTGCATACCAAAGTAGTCCAGCATCATGGCAGCGCTGAGGATAGATCCGATAGGGTTGGCGATGTCTTTGCCAGCGGCTTGCGGATAGCTGCCATGAATAGGCTCGAACAGCGCTGTACTGTTACCAATACTGGCCGAAGGAAGCAGCCCCAATGAACCTGTGAGCACACTGCCTTCGTCGCTGATGATATCGCCAAACATATTCTCCGTCAGCACCACATCAAACTGGGCCGGGTTGAGAATGATTTGCATGGCTGCATTGTCGACAAACAAATAGTCAACGCTTACTTCAGGAAAATCGGCCGCCATGTTTTGCACTACTTTTCGCCACAGCCTGGAGGTCTCTAATACGTTGGCTTTGTCTACCAGCGTCAGCTTCTTGCGGCGTTGCATGGCGGCTTTAAATGCCAGCAGGCTGATGCGTTCAATTTCTTCGCGGGTGTAGGTGCAGGCGTCGGAGGCTTTGCTGCCATCTTCGGCCGTGTATTTTTCACCAAAATAGATGCCGCCGGTCAGTTCGCGGTAGATCACAAAGTCGATGCCTTCTTTCTGTTTGAACTTGATGGGCGACAAATGGTGCAGCGATGGGAAGGTTTGTATGGGTCGCAAATTGGCATAGAGCTGCAGTGCTTTGCGTATACCCAGAATACCTTGCTCCGGACGCACTTTGGCATGCGGGTCGTTATCGTAGCGAGGGTCGCCCACGGCACCAAACAGTACGGCATCGCTGTTCAGCGCTTTTGCTACAGTATCTTCCGGCAAGGCAGTGCCGGTGGCATCAATGGCTTCCGCACCCAGCAAGGCTCTTTCGTATTCAAACTCATGTCCAAACACTTCGCCAATGGCATTGAGTACTTTGATCGACTGTTGTGTTACCTCGGGACCAATGCCGTCGCCGAATATGGTCGTTATTTTTTTATACATGATATTTCAGGCAAGTATTAATCGGTGTGAAGGGTATCAGGCATGCTGCTTTTCAAAGGCCTCTATGTCGGGGCGTATGCTCAGCAGGTAGTCAATGTCATCAAAGCCATTCAGCAGGCAGGTTTTTTTGTACGG
>JALOMC010000394.1 GCA_025455665.1 Chitinophagaceae bacterium
GGCGGGGTTAAAGCGATTGAGGGAAGTACGGTTCCCATCTCCGTTGGACGTAAACCATATCTGGCCGTCTTTGGCTTCTTCCATCCGACTGATCCATCCGGGCGGGATGGCACGAAGTTTTGGAAACGTGGGGGTTAGGGAATTGAAACGCGGCTTTTTTTCGAACTTAAATAGTCCCGCGCTGGTGCTGCTCGCCCAGATATTGCCGAAGGGATCCAGGGCGACCGATGCGAAATCCGGAGGCGTTGATTTATTGATCCTGTCAGCAGGGTATACGTCGAATGTTTTGGTACGCAGGTTGAATGCGGTTAGCCCGGCCGGTGTAGCCGTCAGCAGATAATCTTGCCCAAAGCGGATCATCCGGTTCAGCAGAAAGCCCTGGGGCATAATGCCGTAAAAGGGGTTGGACGATTCGGTGGGGAACACACCGCCCTCGTAATTGGCCAACAGCCATGCCCCCTGGCCGAGGTAGTTGATGATGAGGCAGAGCTTCACAAAAATCCACGAGATGCGAATATTGCCTTTGCCACAATGGCCAAGGTCGCTGTACAAAGCCTCGGCACCCGTGGTACACAAAAACACGGCGCCCAGTATCCAAAAGCCCTGGGGGTACACCACCAAAAGCTTGATGGCATAATAAGGGTTGAAGGCTTTGAAAACAGAAAAATCGTCGGCAATGTGCATGAGACCGAGGCCGGCCAGCATTACAAACCACACGGACATGATAGGCCCAAACATGCGGCCAATATTGGCAGTGCCAAACTGCTGCATGAAAAAGATGAGCGTAATAATGCCGATGACGATATAAATAATCGTCTGCTGATCATTTTGCAGCATGGAAAAAGCCGGAATCTGCCGCAGCCCCTCTACCGCCGATGTGATAGAAATGGGCGGCGTGATCATGCCATCGGCCAGCAGGGCGGCTCCGCCTATGCGTCAGCGTCCAGATAACACAGCTGAGCCCCCCGATGATGAGCAGTTCGCTGATTTGCTTTCCATTAATGATGGCATTGAGAACGTAGAGCGGCGAAGTACCGATATCGCCATAGATGATGCCGAGTGCCACCAGTAAGCCGGCGGCCGACACCTTGTTCAGTTGATTACTCACGGAGTGGAGGTTCTGGTGTATTGGAAACAAATGTATAGGGCAAAATCAATCCGCCGCTCATTTGCGCAATGAATGAAACGCACCGCAATCGATTGGCGCAGCTGCTATGGCGGCCGAACCTGTATTTTCGCAGCAGGATATGAACCATGCTTTGTTGATAATAACCGCCATGGCTGGCCTGGCTGCTTGTAGCGGCTACGAGGCGCCCGACTCGGCCATGGATGCCGGCCGCCAGTTTGTAAATGCCACCTACCAGGGCAATTTTAAGCGGGCCCGCCAGCTGCTGGCCACCGACGATGCCAGCCGCCAATGGCTGCAAGACCTTGAAAACAGCTTTCGCACGGGCGATGGGCTGCGCCGCGATGCCCTGTCGAAGGCCTCTATCAACATCCGGCAGTTTCGGCCCGAAGGCGATACAGCTGCCACGCTGGAGTACCTGAATGCATACAACAACCAGGCCGTTCGCCTGCGCTGCCGCCTGCAGCCCGATGGCTGGGTGGTAGTACCCCAACCTTGATTGGTATGCCTCCTGTCAGCCTGCTGAATATAGCCCTGATAGCCGGTGGGGGCGCCGCTGGCTCGGTGCTGCGCTACCTGCTGGGCACCTGGGTAATGGCGAGGGCTACCCATGGATGGCCCTGGGGCACCCTGCTGGTAAATGTGCTGGGCAGCCTGCTGATAGGTGCCGTACTGGCCTGGCACACCCGCCAGCAAATGCCCGCACAAGGCTACCTGCTGCTGGCCACCGGGTTTTGTGGCGGCTTCACCACTTTTTCGGCCCTCAGCATAGAAAGCTGGCAGCTGCTGCGCCAACAACAATACAGCGCACTGGCCGTGTATCTGGCGGCTTCCCTAATTTTAGGCATCGGTGCAGCTGCACTTGGCTATCAACTCAGTAAATAAAAATCATGTCACTCAAAAACACCACCGTTCTCCACCCCTGGCATGGCGTCAGCCATGGCGAAGGCGTACCCCGAAACGTCAATGCTATTATTGAAATTCCGCAAGGCTCCCGGGCCAAGTATGAAATAGACAAGGAAAGCGGCCTGCTGAAACTCGATCGGGTCATCTATTCATCTTTCTACTACCCTACCAACTACGGCTTTATACCGCGTACCTACGGCGATGATAAGGACCCCTTGGACATTTTGGTACTCAGTAGCATCAGCGTACAGCCACTGTGCATTGTAGAGGCCAAAGTAATAGGCGTGATGCAAATGATAGACGGTGGCGACGCCGATGACAAGATCATAGCAGTAGCAGCCAACGATATGAGTGTGAACCATATCAACAATATCGAGGAGCTGCCGCCACACTTCTTCAAAGAACTGCGCCAGTTTTTTGAAGACTACAAGAAGCTGGAAAATAAAACGGTGCAGGTAGAAGACTTTGGCGACAAAGCCACTGCCCTGCAAATCATCCAGGCCGGCATCGATTTGTACAAAACCACCTTCGGATAACAGCGTACAACCACCGCCTGATGGGCAGTTCAAAGCCGCACATGACTACGCAACTCATCATTCTCATCTTGCTGCTGGGCCTGGTGGCCGGCATCATGAGCGGGCTGGTGGGTATTGGCGGCGGCATCATATTGGTACCCGCACTGGTGTATTTTTTGCACTATACACAGCACCAGGCGCAGGGCACCTCGCTGGGGGTACTTACTTTTCCGGTGGTTATTCTGGGCTTTTTAAAATATTACTACGACAGCAAGCGTACCGGCGAGCCCATCGACTTTCGGGTGGTAGGCTTGCTGGCCGTTGGCTTTGTGATTGGCGGCTATTTTGGCAGCAGTCTTGCGCTGAAAATAGACAAAGAAATGCTGCGCAAAATATTTGCAGTGGTGCTGCTGTACACTGCTGCCAAACTGCTTAGGCTGGATGAAGCCGTGCTGCAGTTTTTTAAAAAAAGCGCTTGATGACCCGCAGCTGATGGGTGCGCTTGCCCGTTTGTGCATGCACAATGCCGGCATGGTCAATGGGATCGATGCGCACCACGCCCGAGGCGTGCAGTATGCGCTGCGGCCCCAGCAAAATACCCACGTGGGTAATGCGTCCTTCTTCGTTGTCGAAAAAAGCCAGATCACCGGGCCGGGCCTCGGCTAAAAAAGCCACCACATCGCCGCCTTCGGCCTGCTGCCAGGCATCGCGGGGCACAAACATGCCCGCCTGCTTAAAGGCCATTTGCACCAGCCCGCTGCAGTCGATGCCCGCACGGCTTTTGCCACCCCACAAATAGGGTACGCCTAAGTAG
>JALOMC010000052.1 GCA_025455665.1 Chitinophagaceae bacterium
GTAAAAATTACACGAATACTGATGATGAGATACAAAGCGACCCGGCCGAAAGAAAGGCCTTTTCGAACAAGCGCAGCTGTGGCAGGGGTTTCCGATGATAGGCCGTGCTGGCAAGGGGTTCGCATCGTTGCATGGCCGCTGGTTTGCAGCCACGGCTAAACCTGCCATTATATTCCGGATGGATATAAAAAAGCAACCACTCCAGCCACCTATAGCTTTCAGGTGGGCTCAAGGATGCAGGTACTGCAGCACCGCCTGCCGTACACAGTTCTCGCCATCCATGGCAGCACTTACAATGCCGCCGGCGTAACCGGCACCTTCAGCACAAGGGTACAGGCGGCTTATCTGCACATGCTCCAGGGTACTGGCATGCCTGGGTATGCGCACAGGCGAGCTGGTGCGGCTTTCGGTAGCCACCAGCACGGCCTCGTTGGTATAGTAGCCTTTCATTTTTTGGCCAAACGCCTGCAAGCCTTCTTGCAGGGCCGCTGCCACCACAGGCGGCAGTACGGCGTGCAAATCGGCACTGGCAATGCCGGGCAGGTAGGAGCAATCGGGCAAGCTGACCGAGGCTTTGCGCTGTACAAAATCGGCCATCCGCTGGGCGGGTGCCACCAGCCTGCCACCACCAGCTGCATAGGCTTTCCGCTCCACATACTGCTGAAAATACATGGTACCCAGTGCCGACTGCAGTGTATGGCGGGGCTGCCCGGTCACCGCTTCAAAATCGGCGGGCAAGTGTTGCACATCTGCCAATCTTATTTCGGTCACCATGCCGCTATTAGCGTATGGGTTGTTGCGCTTGCTGGGGCTCCAGCCATTTACCACTACCTCGCCAGGGGCGGTGGCGGCCGGCGCTATAATGCCACCCGGACACATGCAAAACGAAAAAACGCCACGGCCCTGGGCCTGCTGCACCAGGCTGTAGCTGGCGGGCGGCAGGTACTCGCTACGTACCAGGCAGTGGTATTGAGCCGAATCGATAATGCTTTGTGGGTGCTCGATGCGCACCCCGAGGGCAAACGGCTTCGCTTCGATAGCAATGCCTTGTTGCTGCAGCATGCCAAATACATCGCGGGCCGAGTGACCGGTGGCCAACACGCAGGCGTCCGCCTTCCATTGTTGGCCGTCGGCTGTACGCACACCAGCACAGCGGTCGCCCTGCAGCAGCAGGCTGGTTACACGCTGGCCAAAATGCACCTCGCCCCCGCAGGCTATAATGTGCTCACGAATGGCAGAAATAATATGCGGCAATTTATTCGTACCAATGTGCGGATGGGCTTCGTACAAAATGCGTTCGTCGGCACCAAAGTGTACCAGCAGTTGCAAAATGCGCTGCACATTGCCCCGCTTGGTACTACGGGTGTATAGTTTGCCATCGCTATAGGTGCCGGCTCCGCCCTCACCAAAGCAATAATTGCTTTCAGGGTTTACCTCTCCTTGCTTATTAATGGCAGCCAGATCGCGGCGGCGGGCCCGCACATCTTTTCCCCGCTCCAGCACAATGGGCTTGATGCCGGCCTCCAGGCACTGTAGCGCTGCAAATAAACCAGCCGGACCGGCTCCCACAATCAGCATTTGCTGCCGGGCCCGTTGCACCTGCTGAAAATGAAAGACAGCCGGCGGCCTTGGCTGCGCAGGCTCATGTAAAAACGCTTCTACCTGCAGATTAACCCACACAGTTTTGCCGCGGGCATCAATGGATTGGCGCCGGATATAGTAGCCGCTGACCGCGGCTGGTGCCACACCCGCCTCGGCCGCTATGCACTGCCTTATGCTGGCATCGTGTGCCGCTTCGTGCGGCAGCAGCCGCATCGCTATGGTCTTTTGCATAAAATGATATCGATGGGTCAGGTGGTTATCCTAAAAACCTCGAACAACAGCCGAAGCCGGCTTAAAACGGCAAATCGTCGACAGGATCGGTAGCCGGCATATCGGTGTACGCTGATGCCGGCGGCATGGGGTCGGCACCTGCCTGCGCCGATGGCACAAACTGCTCAATACGCCAGGCATCCAGATTGGTAATGAAGTTTTCACGACCGTCTTTTACCCATTTGCTGCCTTTCAGGTTGAAATGCACTTTCACTTCCTCGCCCACTTTCATACGATCTAGTATGGTGGTGCGGTCCTGTACACATTGAAACTTGATATAGTTTGTAACCGTACGGCTACCAATGTCTTCCGTTTTTTCGATTACAAATTCGCGGGTCTTAAAACTTTCGGTGCGCTGCACTACCGGGTAGATGGCAGCAATTTTGCCGGTGATCTCGTATGCCATATTACTAAAGGGTTGGCGGGCCGTCAGCTTGAAAATTCTTCGCTAAACGGGCCCTAAATTTTGAAGAATAAGATGGCGAAGCTACCAAGCATTTTCCGTTTTCCATTTTTTGGGTGCTTACTGATTTTCCTGATGCAGTTATTCCACAGCTTTTGCACATTTGCACGCTTCAATGGGTTTGCGAGTATTGTACATATTAAGCGCAGTATGCGTGCTGCTGGGCTGTGCCGGCAGCTACTACCAGCCGGGGCGGGTGGCCCACGGCCGCTACGATGTAAAGGCGGGGCGCATTGACAGTGGCGTACAAGCACTGCTGGGGCCTTACCAGCAAGCAGTGGGTGGCAGTATGGAGGCAGTAGTGGCTGAAATAGCAGCATCCCTGCCTAAATCGCAACCTGACAATTTATTGGGCTACTTCATGACCGACGCCTTTTTGGTGCAGGCCGCCAAAGTGTTTGGCCAGCAGCCCGACATTGCGCTGATGAACCAGGGCGGCATCCGCATCAACAACTTACCGGCCGGCCCGCTGAAAATGCGGCAGCTGTACGAGCTGATGCCTTTTGACAATCAGCTGGTGATAATAGTGCTGACCGGCGAACAACTACAAGCCCTGCTCAACCACGTGGCGGGCCGCGGCGGCTGGGCCATTTCGGGCGGCAGCTATCAAATAAAAAATAAGCAAGCGGTAAACGTGCAAATAGGCAAGCAACCGCTGCAAAGCGCAGCCCGGTACCGGGTGGCGCTATCAGACTACACTGCCAATGGTGGCGACGACTGCGCCATGCTGGTGGGTGTGCCGCAAGAAAATAAAGGCTACCTGCAACGCGATGCACTGATAGACTATGTGAAACAATGGGCCGCAGCAGGTAAACAGGTACCAACGCCGGCGGCTGGCAGGGTCACCCTCTTGCCGCAATAGCGGTCCGGCCGCCGTCCGCTTCGCCACCTCGCTTCTTCACAGCCCTATTTTCTCTGTAGTATGAATCGTCGCTATTTTTTATCACAATCATCGCTGGCCGCAGGCACCCTGCTGCTGCCGGGTTGGGCGCTGGCGGCCGAAGCCGAAGCCGAACACCTGGTCATACTTCACACCAACGATGTGCACAGCCGGCTCGATCCATTTCCAATGGATGGCAGCCGCAACCAGGGCATGGGCGGTGTAGCAGCCAGGGCTGCACTGATTGAGCAAATCAGAAAAGAAAATACGCATGTGCTGCTGCTGGATGCCGGCGATATCTTTCAAGGAACGCCGTATTTCAACCTGTACAAGGGCGAACCCGAAATGAAAGCTATGCAGGCCATGGGCTACGATGCCTGCACCATGGGCAACCATGATTTTGACGCCGGCCTCGACAATTTTGCAGCACAATTGCAGCATGTAAAATTTCCGGTCATTGTCAGCAATTACGATTTCAGCAACACTCCGATGGAAGGCAAGGCATTGCCGTACAAAATTTTCAGACGCGGCCGGCTGAAAATTGGGGTACTGGGTGTAGGTATTGAGCTAAAAGGACTGGTACCTGATGCGCTATTTGGCAATACCGTGTACCAGGACCCGGTGGCCAAAGCCAACGAAACAGCATACTACCTGAAGTACCGCGAAAAATGCGACCTGATTGTGTGCCTCAGCCACCTGGGCTACAGCTACAGAGAAGGCAACCGGATCAGTGACAAATCGCTGGCTGCGGCGTCCGAAAACATCGACCTCATCATTGGTGGACATACGCATACTTTTTTGCCTGAGCCTGAAAAAGTGCGCAATAAAAAAGGCGAAGAAGTGTTGATAAATCAGGTAGGTTGGGGGGGTATTGTTTTAGGAAGATTGGACTACATTTTCTCGAAAGTGTCGAAGAAAAATTTCTGGAAGTCGCACGGCATCGAGGTAGAGAAAAAAACAGTCTTGTAAAAAATTTTTTTTTCAACAGAAAAGTAGATATTCGCTCATAGCTGAGTTATTCACAGACAAGCTGAACAGTTTACTGTGAATGGCATCACTCACAGCCATTGAATTAACCTCTACATAAATTGCTCTCGGGGAAAATGACGAAGACTTGCGATACAGTTTGGCAGAATTGTCTTGAGATAATAAAGGACATAGTAGATTGGCAACACTTTAAAACCTGGTTCGAACCCATCACGCCCGTTTCGCTGAAAAACAAAATTCTCACCATCCAGGTTCCCAGTCAGTTTTTCTACGAATACATCGAAGAGCACTATGTAAACCTGCTGGCCAAAACACTGAAACGTGAACTTGGCAAGGAGGCCCGTCTGGAGTACCGCATCATGGTAGACAGCGGCAACAGTAAGCATCAGCCGCAAACGGTTGATTTGCCTACCAGCAATATCAAACTGTATAACAACAACGTAATGGATTTTCCTTTGGTAACAAACAACCCGGTCAAGAATCCCTTTGTGATTCCCGGCTTGAAAAAAATCCAGATCGATCCTCAGCTCAATCCTACTTACACCTTCGAGAGCTTTATTGAAGGCGACTGTAACCGGGTAGCACGCCGTGCCGGCAAAACAGTTGCCGACAAGCCAGGTGCCAATTCATTTAATCCACTGGTAGTGTATGGTGGTGTAGGCCTGGGTAAAACCCACCTGGCGCAAGCCATTGGCAATGAGGTGAAGAAGCAGCATCCAAACAAGGTAGTGCTGTACGTGAGCAGCGAAAAATTCATCAACCAATTTCAGGACCACAGTCGAAACAATGCGATCAACGACTTCATTCACTTTTACCAGCTGATTGATGTGCTGATCATCGACGATGTGCAGTTTTTTGCCCGTGCCGAAAAATCGCAGGATGCATTCTTCGCCATCTTCAATCACCTGCACCAAAGTGGCAAACAATTGGTGCTTACTTCCGACAAGGCGCCGAAAGATCTGGATGGTCTGCAAGAGCGTTTGCTGAGCCGCTTTCGCTGGGGCCTGAGCGCCGATCTGCAAATGCCGGACTACGAAACCCGCATTGAGATACTGGAGCGCAAAATGAAAAACGATGGGCTGGACATGCCCAAAGAGGTAGTAAAATACCTGGCCTACAATATCAACACCAATATCCGCGAACTGGAAGGTGCTCTCATCAGCCTGCTGGCACAATCGAGCCTGAACAAACGCGAAATTGATTTGGAACTGGCCAAAAAAGTACTGCGTAACCACATCAAAACCAGCAGTAAAGAAATCACCATTGAAAACATCCAGAAAATGGTGTGCGAATACTTTGATGTGCCTTACGAAAAACTGCAGCAAAAAACACGCAAACGCGAAATAGTACAGGCCCGTCAGATCACTATGTATCTGGCAAAAGCGTTTACCAAAAATTCGCTGAAAACGATTGGCGAGCACTTTGGTGGCCGCGATCATACTACCGTGATCCACAGCTGCCAAACTGTAAAAGACCTGATGGATACCGACAGTGTATTCAAGGAAAATGTATTGGAACTGACTCAGAAAGTACAACTGGCTGCCTTGTAACCAAACTTTGCTGCCTCCTGATAAAAACGCCACCTGACCAGCAGGTGGCGTTTTTTTATGGCTGTGCCGGTGCCCCCGGGGTTAATTATCGTTAATGGGTTAAACAGCCGCTACTGCCGCAGGTCCTATAGCTGTTCATTCCATTTTTACAAACACACAAAAACACGCAAAACATGAAAAAGAACTGGATACTGATGCTGCCGCTGCTGATAGCTACTGCCGGTATGGCCCAACCCGGCGGACCAGGCGGGCACCAACGCCACCAGGCCAAAGCCGGTCATCACCAACCCTTTAAAAACATGGCGCTGACGCCGGCGCAGCAAACGCAGGCACGCCAGCTGCAAGAGCAACTTAAGAAAGACCTGAAAGCCCTGCAGCAAAACGAGCAGATAACTGTAAAGCAGCAACGTGACCAGCGGGAAGAGCTGCTGAAAAATCACCGCAAGGCCATGCAACAAATGCTGACGCCAGCACAACAACAGCAACTGGCCGCCCAAAAGGCAAGCCGCCAAAGCATGGCACGCCACCGCAGTGCCATACGGCTGGAGCGCATGAAAACCGAGCTGCAGCTGACCGAGGCACAGGTAGCCGCCCTGCAAGCCCAACATGAGAAAATGCAGGCCGGCATGGAAGCACTGCGGCAAAATGAGCAGTTGGACCGTGTGGCCCGCCACCAACAATTTGAAAGCTTACGCCAGGAAATGAAGACAGGACTGGAAAAAGTGCTGACAAAAGAACAAATGCAACAACTAAGAGAAAAGATGCCTCCGCGTGGTGATGGCAACCGTTTTGGACCCAGCCGTGGCAGGTTTATGACACGCTGATAGCAGTACCCAACAGCCCGGCTGGCCTGCCAAATATCATGGCGGCTACCGGGCTTTGTTCAATTTATACAGGCCTGTTACTACCGGCATTATGCGCCGCAAAGCGAATAGTGGCATCTTTGCGATTGGCACAAATGGCCAGCCAAGCGCTATGGGCAATTTTGACAGATACAGCAAGCCGGTACTGAAAGGTGCCAAAAAGAAAGAAGCAATACGGGCCGATAAGCGGCAAGCCAAGCAGGAAACGGCAGCCTTCTACGACGCCAAGAGGAAAGCAGCGGCCGCTGCCAAAGCTGGTAAAATAGCCGTAGACGCTGTATCGGCTGGCAAACCCGCTACCAAAGCAGTGAAAGCGACGACAACAGCCGCCGAAGAAAAGGAAAGCCCGGTACCCGCAAAAGCACTCAAAGGCAAAACCGCTGATAAAAAAGCCGGCGTAGCTGAGGCTGGCGGCGACAGCATGCCCCTGAACAAGTTCATAGCCCACGGTGGCATATGCAGCCGCCGCGAAGCCGCCGACCTGGTAAAGCAGGGCAAAGTGAAAGTAAATGGGCAAGTAGTGACCGACCCCGGCCACAAAGTGCTACCGACCGATGACATAAAGGCCAATGGAAAAAAAGTAGTACGCAAAAAGCACCTGGTATACATACTGCTGAACAAGCCCAAAGACTACATTACCACCACCGATGATGATGCAGGGCGCAAAACCGTGCTGGATATTGTAAAGAGTGCCACCACAGAACGCATTTACCCGGTAGGCCGGCTAGACCGCAACACTACCGGCGTGCTGCTGCTGACCAACGACGGCGAACTGGCCCAACAACTGACCCATCCCAAGTACGAGGTGCGCAAAATATATGAGGTGCGGCTGGACAAACCTGTATCCAAGGCCGACCTGGACAAACTGGTACAAGGCCTCACATTGGAAGATGGGCCGATTGCCGCAGATGCAGCCTCGTATGCCGATGCTAAAGACAAATCGGTGGTGGGCATTGAAATACACAGCGGCCGCAACCGTATTGTACGCCGTATGTTTGAGCAGCTGGGCTACGATGTAAAGAACCTGGACCGCGTCATGTTTGCCAACCTGACGAAGAAAAATGTGGACCGTGGTAAATGGCGCTTTCTGACCGAAAAAGAAGTGCGCCTGCTGAAATACTTTAATAAAAGCAAGCGATGAGAATAGCCCTGGCAGGCGCCAGCGGGCTGGTAGGCGGTTACTGCCTCCAGCATTTGCTGCAGGCACAAGAGGTATCGGCCGTCATCAGCATTGGCCGGAAACCGCTGCCGGTGCAGCACGCCAAATTGCAACAGGTACAGCTATCTGCGGCTGGCAAACTGGAGCAGCCAGTACAGGCCGATGCCTTTTTGTGCAGCATTGGTACTACCGCCAAAAAAACGGCCGACAAAGGCGCCTACGAAGCTATTGACCGACACCTGCCGGTGCACCTTGCCACTGTGCTGCAGCAGCAAGGTTGCCATCGGGTGGCCATCGTGACGGCCTTAGGAGCCAATGCGCAATCAGGTATTTTTTACAACAGGGTAAAGGGCCTGGTAGAAGAAGACCTGCAGCAATTGGGTTTGCAAAGCCTGTGTATTCTTCGCCCCTCTATTATTGATGGGCCGCGACAGGAAAGCCGTCCGGGCGAGCAACTGGCACTGAAAGTGATGAAGTTTTTTGCGTTCATTATCCCTGCATCGTACCGGGCTGTACACGCCGATGTCATCGCCAGGGCGTTGGTACAATGCGGCTTGCATGCGCCCACTGGCCAATTCACGTATCTTTCCCCTCAGCTACCCGCTGTAGCTGAGGGCCGGTTTTAATTCATACTTAAACCATTTTTTAAAAGATGCGCAGATCTTTGTTGGTAGCCTGCTGGCTGCTGGGTGTTACCCTGGCCAATGGCCAAACCACTTCGTACGATTTGATAGGCTACTACACCGGCGATAGTGCTATGCTGCGCCAGTATCCGGTGCACAAGCTGACCCATCTTATTTTTAGTTTTCTGCACCTCAAAGGGGCCGAGCTGGCTTTCGACAATGAAAAAAGCCGCACCAACCTGCGGGGCATTGTAGCATTTAAAAAAGAGCATCCACAATTGAAAGTGATGCTATCATTGGGTGGCTGGGAAGGCTGCTATACCTGCTCGCCCACTTTTGCTACGGCAGAAAACAGAGAAGTATTTGCCAATTCGGTCCTGCGCATTTTGCAGGAAACCAACACCGACGGCATCGATCTTGATTGGGAATACCCCGCTATTCCCGGCCCGCCCGGCCATCCATTTATTCCTGAAGACCGCGACAACTTTACTGATCTGGTGCGGCGCCTGCGCAATAAGCTGGGTACCCGCTACGAGCTCAGCTTTGCCGCTGGTGGCTTTACTTCTTTTCTCGAAAAATCCATTGACTGGCCAGCTGTAACGCCGCTGGTAGACCGCATCAACCTGATGACCTACGACCTGATAAGCGGCTACAGCAAAGTAACCGGCCACCACACAGCCTTGTACAGCCGGCCCACACAACAAGAATCGACCGACAACTGTGTACAATGGCTGCTGCGAAATGGTGTGCCCGCCAACAAGCTGGTGATTGGTGGCGCTTTCTACTACCGGGTGTGGAAGAACGCAGCACCTGCCAACAACGGCCTCGATCAGGCCGGGGAGCACACCGCTGGTGTGAGCTACAAAAATTTTCAGCAGCAACTGACACCAGCCCAGGGCTACCTGCCCTATTGGGATGAGCAGGCCAAGGCCATGCACTATTACAATGCACAGCTAAAGCAATTTGCCACCGGCGATGACCCCAAAAGTGTACGCGAAAAAGTAGCTTACATGAAGAAGTATAAACTGGGCGGCATCATGTTTTGGGAACTGAAAGAAGATGCACCTGTAAATGGCTTGCTGGATGTGATGCACAGCGCTACCCGCGAAGCACAATAGCCCTTGCATGAAAACAAGAATAGCCCCCACTCCCAGCGGCTATTTACATCTTGGCAATCTGCTATCGTTTGCCTACACCTGGCTGCTGGCTCAGCAGCGCAAGGCGGGTGTTCTGTTGCGTATCGATGACATCGACAACGACCGTTTTCGACCGGCGTACCTGGAGTACATTTTCAGCTGTCTGCGGCAGTACGGTATCAGCTATACCGAAGGCCCGCAGGATGCCGCCGACTTTGCAGCCCGCTGGAGCCAGCAGCACCGTCTGCCCCGCTACCAGCAGCTGCTTCAGCAGTTGGCGCATAGTGGTCATGTATTTGCCTGCCGGTGCAGCCGACAGCAACAACTACAACAAGCCTGCCAGTGCGAAACACTGAACCTGCCCCTGGATACCCCCGGCGCACTGTGGAAACTACGGGTACCCCTTGGCACGATGGTAAGCTGGACCGATGCACTTCTGGGCCCGCAGCTGATACCACTGCGCCAAACGATGGGCCATTTTGTAGTGAAAAGAAAAAACGGTTGGCCTTCGTACCAACTGGCATCGGT
>JALOMC010000053.1 GCA_025455665.1 Chitinophagaceae bacterium
ATGATTCGATCTACCGTTTTCAGCCCCGACTGAAGGCTTACATTGTCAGTAGCCGGTTTATTAAGTTCGATACTAGTAAATGGTGCACAGCACTTCGCCACCTACATTCAGCTTCTTAGCTTCTTTGTCGGTCATCACCCCCTGTGAGGTGCTTACAATAGCGATACCAAGGCCACCCATTACACGCTTGAAGTCGGCGGGCTTGGCATACTGGCGCAGGCCGGGACGGCTGATGCGCTCCATAGCGGTGATGGCGGGCTGCTTGGTAGCAGCATCGTACTTCAGCGCTATTTTGATCACGCCCTGCTTGTTATCGTCCTCAAACTTGTACTTCAGGATATATCCCTTTTCGTACAAGATTTCGGTCATACGCTTTTTCAGGTTCGATGCAGGGATTTCAACGATCCGGTGGTTCGCCATTTGAGCGTTGCGGATACGTGTCAGGAAGTCTGCGATAGGATCAGTTACCATATTTTGTTCCTCCTACATCCCGGCACGCCGGGATAATTGGATTTAGTTTGAATGAGTGAATAGAATGACTTGATGCGAGACACCGGCCGATTACCAGCTGGCTTTCTTCACACCAGGGATTTTACCATCCAGGGCCATGTCGCGGAACATAACACGACAGATACCAAAGTGGCGCATGTACCCTTTTGGACGGCCGCTCAGCTGGCAGCGGTTCTTCAAGCGAACCGGAGAAGCATTACGAGGGAGCTTGTCCAGAGCAGCGTAATCACCGGCTTCCTTCAAAGCAGCACGCTTCTCGGCAAACTTTGCTACCAGGGCTTCACGTTTGCGCTGGCGGGCTTTTACTGATTCTTTTGCCATAAAATTGAAAATTCCAGGTTTTTAATGCAAGCGACCATTCAGTAAAATACTTAGCGGCGCTGGTATCTATCTGTCCAGCCATTGGCCGGACGGAAGAATTAGTTATTGTCGCGTTTGATGTTTTTGAAAGGCATACCAAGTTCCTTCAGCAGTTCGTAAGCCTCTTCGTTGGTACGGGCGGTGGTTACAAACGTGATATCCATGCCGGTGATTTTATTCACCTTGTCGATATCGATTTCAGGGAAGATAATCTGCTCGTTTACACCCATGGTGTAGTTGCCACGGCCATCAAAGCTCTTATCATTAATGCCCTTAAAGTCGCGTACGCGGGGCAGCGCTACAGCAATCAGGCGATCCAAAAATTCGAACATCTGATCGCCACGCAGGGTAACGCGGGCACCGATGGGCATGTTTTTACGCAGCTTGAAGTTTGAGATATCCTTCTTCGACATGGTAGCTACGGCCTTTTGACCAGTAATCGTAGTCAGCTCATCGATGGCAATATCTACCAGCTTCTTGTCGGCTACGGCACCATTAACACCGCGGTTCACACAAATCTTGGTGAGCTTGGGTGCTTGCATGATGGTTTTATAACCAAACTTCTTCATAAGGGCAGGTACAACTTCAGCTTTGTACTTGTCTGCCAGACGCGGAGTGTATTTTGTGGTTGCCATTACTTAATTACCTCCCCAGATTTTTTAGATACACGAATAAGTTTACCGTTTTCGCGTACACGCTTTACACGGGCAGGGGCAGCAGCTTTCGCATCCCACAACTGTACGTTGCTGATAGCGATGGGCGCCTCCTTTTTAACGATACCGCCCTTGGTGTTTTGAGCACTGGGCTTGGTATGGATGGTCTGAATATTCACACCTTCTACCAGCACTTTGGCCTTGTCGGGAAACACGGCCAGCACGGTACGCGGCTTTTTCAGATCCTTATCATCACCGGCAATAACCACTACGTTGTCGCCTTTCTTGATGTTGAACTTTGATTTAAAACGATTACTCATACTTGATAGCTTAATGCGTAACGCTTAACGCTTAACGCAGTTATTGAAATCCGCTTTCAGCACTTTGCCTTCGGCGTTTTGCATTACAGTACTTCAGGAGCCAGCGATACAATCTTCATGTACCCTTTATCGCGAAGCTCACGAGCTACAGGGCCAAAGATGCGGGTGCCGCGGGGCTCATCGCTGTTATTGAGCAGTACTACTGCATTGTCGTCAAAGCGGATATACGAACCATCTTTCCGGCGCAGCTTATTGGTAGTGCGTACAATAACGGCTTTGGTCACTGTACCTTTTTTCATGGCGCCGCCAGGAATAGCATCCTTCACGGTCACCACAATCTTGTCGCCGATTTTGGCATAGTCCTGTCCGCTGTTGCCGAGTACACGGATGCAGAGCACCTCTTTGGCGCCGCTGTTATCCGCCACGTTCAATCGGCTTTCTTGCTGAATCATTTTCTTTCGCTTTTTAGCTTAGCCCCAGGCTAATGATTTATCAATGTTCAGAGGCTTGGTAGGGCGGCTGCCCGTGGCAAGCTTGAAGGAGAAGAAGCAACTGTTTTGCAGCGCCCCGTCCTGATTACTTCACTTTTTCTACTACTTCCACCAGGCGCCACCGCTTTGTTTTGCTCAGCGGACGACTTTCCATGATGCGCACAGTGTCGCCGATGCTGCACTCGTTCTTTTCGTCATGCGCATGAAACTTGGTCGTCTTTTTCACGAACTTTCCATAGATCGGGTGCTTCACTTTACGCTCAACAGCCACCGTAATGGTTTTATCCATTTTATTGCTGGCTACCACGCCTATCCTGGTTTTACGAAGATTTCTTGTTTCCATTTGGTTCAATATTTTTTTGAACGATCGAATCGTTGGTTAATCAGCCTACCAGTGCCCGCTTCTGCAACTCTGATTTCATCCGGGCAATGTCGTGACGAAGGTTGCGGATGCTCATGGGGTTCTCGAGCGGCGTGATGGCATGAGCAAACTGCAGCTTCTTCAGGCGCACTTCGTCTTCGCTGATGCGGGCCTTCAGATCGTCGGTCGACAGCTCACGCAGGCTGTTGTTGAAGTCGAGTTTCTTAGACATCTATCTATAATTTGAGTGTTTGAAAATCTGAAAATTTGAAAGGGGGACGGAAAGTGCCACCTGGCTGCTTTCAAATCTTCGGCTGACTACTTTGCTTATGCCTGGTAGTCGCGGCGAACTATGAATTTGGTTTTGATGGGCAGCTTCTGCGCAGCCAGTTCCATGGCTTCGCGGGCTACTTCCATCGGTACGCCGTCGCACTCAAACAGGATACGACCTGGCTCCACCACGGCTGCCCAAAATTCAGGGTTACCTTTACCCTTACCCATCCTCACTTCCAGCGGCTTGCGGGTAATTACCTTATCGGGGAATACACGGATCCACACGCTGCCTTCACGCTTCATAGCACGGGTCATGGCCTGGCGGGCACTTTCGATCTGACGGTTGTTCAACCAAATGGGTTCCATTGCTTTCAGGGCAAACGATCCGAACGAAATGGAGGTGCCACGCTTAGCTACCTCGCGGATGCGGCCTTTTTGCTGTTTACGGAACTTGGTTCTTTTCGGCTGTAACATGACTTGTTTTGTTTCTTCGTTTGAATGATAGACTCCTGCTGTCGGCTACTTCCACTGTTGTCACCGGCTGCTGTCAGGAGTGTGTCAACCAGTGGGGATTTTCAGGGGCTTTCGCTTAGCGACGACCACCGCGGTCTCCGCCACGGTCGCGACGCTCACCACCGCCCCTTCTGCCACCACGGTCGCCGCCGCGGTCGCCACGGTCTTCGCCGCCCCGGCGGTCGCTCAGGCCACTACCGGTACCTACGAAGTTGGGGTTCAGGTCACGCTTGGTCAGCACTTCCCCTTTACAAATCCACACCTTGATGCCAATTTTTCCATACACAGTCAGTGCGGCTACGTTGGCATAATCAATATCCATCCGGAATGTGTGCAAAGGCACACGACCCATTTTGATTTCTTCGCTACGGGCGATTTCAGCACCACCCAAACGGCCGCTGGCTTTTACCTTGATACCCTCAGCACCCATACGCATAGCAGAAGCAATGGCCATTTTGATGGCACGCTTGAAGCTGATACGGTTTTCGATCTGGCGGGCAATGGTGTCGGCCACAATCATAGCGTCTACCTCAGGGCGACGGATTTCGAGGATGTTAATTTGAACATCATCATTACCGGTCAGCTTCTTCAGCTCTTCTTTGATGCGGTCTACTTCGTTGCCACCCTTACCAATAATGATACCGGGCTTTGAAGTATGAATGGTTACGATAAGCTTGTTAAGGGTACGCTCGATAACGATCTTCGAAATACCACCCTTGTTGATACGGGCATTGAGGTAGGTGCGAATCTTGTTATCCTCGATCAGCCTGTTGGCGTACACTTTACTGTTGCCATACCAGTTGCTGTCCCAACCACGGATGATACCGAGCCTGTTACCGATTGGATTTGCTTTTTGACCCATGATTAAAATTTGAAAATTTGACAGTCTGGAGGTTTGAAAATGAACTCAGCTGTCGGTCACTCAAATTGTTGTTGTTTTCTGCCAGGCGACGCATCATTTTCACATCCGTTCACCTGTTTGTTGCTGATTATTTACTGTCTACTACAACGGTTACGTGGTTACTACGCTTCCGCACCCGGTAGCCACGGCCCTGAGGGGCTGGGCGCATGCGCTTCAGCGTACGGCCTTCGTCTACCATTACGGTTTTCACCACCAGGCCGCTCTCATCGGCACCTTCATTCTTGGCCTTCCAGTTAAAGGCGGCGCTCTTCACCAGTTTGGCCATGGGTACCGAGCTGTGCTTGGTATTGTGTTCCAGTACAGCCAGTGCCTGATCTACCTGCATGCCACGAATCAGATCGGCCAGCAAACGCATTTTGCGGGGCGAGGTGGGGTAGTTTCTCAGTTTCGCTACTGCTTCCATTTTTATTCAGTTTCAGGTTCTTGGTTTTTAGCAGGCGGCAGATAAGCCTGCCAACCAAAAACCACCAACATTTAAATCAATTATTTCTTGCTGCCAGCGTGGCCTTTGAAGTTGCGGGTGGGAGCAAACTCACCCAGCTTATGGCCCACCATGAATTCGGTGACATACACAGGGATGAACTTGTTGCCATTATGCACCGCAAAGGTGTGGCCTACAAAGTCGGGCGTGATGGTAGAGCGACGGCTCCATGTTTTGATCACTCCTTTCTTTGTTTTACCGTCGTTGATCGCTACGATTTTTTTCTCGAGCTTGAAGTCAACGTAAGGTCCTTTTTTAATTGAACGAGCCATATTGAATTCGTTAATTTGAAGTTTTGAACATTTGAAAATTGCGGTTCAGACGGGCTTTAGTCAATTTTCAAATCACTTTGCCAGCTTCTTGCCATCGCGGCGTTGCAAAATCAGCTTATCGCTGCCTTTACCCTTGGTACGGGTCTTTTCGCCTTTGGCGTATTTACCAGTGCGGCTGCGCGGATGACCACCAGATGCACGGCCTTCGCCACCACCCATTGGGTGATCTACAGGGTTCATGGCCACACCACGGTTGCGGGGGCGAATACCACGCCAGCGGTTTGCACCAGCTTTACCCAGGCTTTGCAGGTTGTGATCGCCATTGCTCACCACACCCACGGTAGCGTAGCAGTTGATGAGCACTTTGCGCAATTCGCCAGAAGGCATTTTCAGCACAGCGTAAGACTCTTCTTTGTTGGCCAGCTGAGCAGCTGCACCGGCGCTGCGCACCAGCTTGCCACCCTGGCCAGGCTGCATCTCAATGTTGTGAATATTGGTACCCAGCGGCATGTTTTTCATTGGCAGGCAATTACCGAGTTCAGGGGCTACATTTTCACCCGAGATGACGGTTTGACCTACCTGGATACCTTGAGGAGCCAGGATGTAGCGCTTTTCGCCGTCGGTGTATTGCACCAATGCGATGAAAGCGGTACGGTTAGGATCGTATTCTACCGATACCACGGTAGCCTCGATGTTCTGCTTGTTGCGCTTGAAGTCGATGATACGATACTTCTTCTTGTGACCACCGCCAATATAGCGCATGGTACGACGGCCTTGTGCGTTGCGGCCACCGGTGCCCTTGATGGGCTCCAGCAAGCTCTTCTCGGGCTCGTTGGTAGTAATTTCAGCGTATGCGTTACCAATTTTCCAGCGGGTGCCGGCGGTCATTGGTTTATACTTCTTGAGTGCCATTTTACTGATCTGCTAGTTTTTTTATTTCAACACTTCGCGGCGGTTGGTTGCCATTCTGTTTTTGATTCGTTGGTAGCGCTTAGATTTCGCCGTACAGGTTAATCTCTTCTCCCTCGGCTACGGTTACTACTGCCTTTTTCTTGGCAGGCTTGCGGCCGGTGATGAAACCACTCTTGGTGAAGCGGGCCTTTGCTTTGCCAGGCATCACCAGGGTGTTCACATCGGTTACACTTACGCCGTAGAATTCTTCCACCGCTTTTTTGATCTCAAGCTTGTTGGCTTTGCGGTCTACAATAAAAGTGTAGCTGCGCTTGGCTTCAATTTGCTTGTTCACCTTTTCGGTAAGTACCGGCTTTATCAATACGTCTGTCAGTTTCATTGCTCAGCGTGTTAATCGATTTTTAATTAAGCTTCTTCACCGACTTCGGCTTCAGCAAAAATTTTGGCAGCCGATTCCGACAGCACCATGACATCAGCGTTCATGATATCGTAGGTATTGATATCGGCCAATTGTACGCCGTCGGCATTCGGGATATTGCGCAGGCTCAGGTACAGTGTATCATTGATATCGGGATACACAAACAAGGCTTTCTTGTCGGCTACACCCAGGCTTTGCATTACGCCAGCAAACTGCTTGGTTTTTGGCGCGGCCATGTTGATGTCTTCCATTACTACAATAGCGTTTTCTTTTGCCTTGTAGCTCAGGGCGCTGATCTTGGCCAGGTCCTTCACACGGCGGTTCAGCTTATGGTCGTAGCCATGGGGCTTGGGGCCAAAGATGGTACCACCACCTTTGTACAAGGGGTTCCGGATATTGCCCTTACGGCTACCACCAGTACCCTTTTGCTTGTGCAGCTTGCGGCTGGCACCTTTCACTTCCATACGGGTCTTCACCTTGTGGGTGCCCTGGCGCTGGGCGGCCAGGTATTGCTTTACAGCCAGGTAAATCACGTGATCATTTGGCTCTACACCGAAGATGTCTTCGGGCAGCTCAACAGTTCTACCTGTTTTTTGTCCTGCTGTATTTAAAACTTCAATTGTCATAGCTTTTGTGTTTCGCACCGGGCGGGCCGGCTCGGTTTACAATTACTTCTGGATTAAAACGATGGAACCGTTGTGGCCGGGAACCGAACCACTGATGAGGATGTAATTCTTTTCGGGGAAAATTTTCACCACTTTCAGGCCCTTCATCTTCACACGGTCGCCACCCATGCGGCCGGCCATGCGCATGCCCTTGAATACTCGGCTGGCATCCGATGAGTTACCGATTGAACCCGGAGCCCGCTGACGATCGTGCTGACCGTGGCTGGCTTCGCCCACACCGCTAAAGCCGTGGCGCTTTACTACGCCCTGGAAGCCTTTGCCCTTGGTGGTACCTACCACGTCTACTTTTTCGCCTTCGGCAAAAATGTCGACAGTGACTACATCACCCAAGGCTTTCTCGAGTGAGTAATCACGGAATTCTTTTACGAAACGTTTGGGAGCGTTGTTAGACTTGGCGAAGTGATTTACTTCAGCCTTGGTGGCATGCTTTTCTTTCTTGTCGCCAAATGCCAGCTGGAGGGCATTATAACCGTCTGAATCAACGGTTTTGATTTGCGAAACAACGCAAGGACCAGCTTCTACGATGGTGCAGGCTACCTGCTTGCCATTGGGATCGAATATGCTGGTCATCCCGACTTTCTTGCCAATGATACCTTTCATTCTTTATCGGTTTGTGCCCGGCAGGGTTAGAAGGACATCCGGCGGCGAGGCCAAATTCAATCCCAGTTTAGCTACCGACCTTTTCTGTGGTTTTGGCCGCTGTAGGGCCAAGTAGAAGTACCGGCAGTAAACAAACCCTGAAAGGCTTGTTCATATGTTTATTCGCTTTCGGAAAAGCGAGGTATTCAGTTCGTCAGAGCTCTTTTTCCATTGGCCCTCATTGGCCAGGTTGAGAGATGACTGTCAATTTTCTTGCTTCCAGGCGGCCGTTCGGCCCCCTGTTAGGCTTTGATTTCTACCTCAACGCCGCTGGGAAGATCCAGCTTGCTGAGGGCGTCAACGGTGCGGCTGCTGCTGGTGTAGATGTCCAGCAAACGCTTGTGCGTATTCAGCTGAAACTGCTCCCGGGCTTTCTTGTTTACGTGGGGCGAACGCAATACAGTGAAAATCTTCTTTTGCGTGGGCAAAGGAATAGGACCTGTTACCACGGCTCCTGTGCTACGTACGGTTTTTACGATTTTCTCGGCTGACTTATCAACGAGGTTGTGATCGTAAGACTGCAGTTTAATTCTAATCCGCTGACTCATATTTCAAAGACCCTTTTTTCGAATTGGGATGCGAAGGTAATGGGAATAGGCTTCGTGGCAAATTTTTTTGAAACATTTTTGGCCGCCTTGTGGACAAAACAGCCTGAAAACCACCCGAAACGCCCGATCGGCAGTGAGCCGGCCGCGAATTTATGGTAGCATTGCACCCCAACATTGCCCATGAGCACCCCCGCCCCCCTTCCCAGCCTGCAGCTTGATACCGGCTATCGGCAAATCATCCGTATGTCGCTGCCCATCAGCCTGGCCATTCTGATACCACAGCTCAATTTCATTACCAATAATGTGTTTTTGGGCCACTATGCCGATGGCCATCACCTGGGCGTAGCGGGCCTTACAGGGGTGTATTACCTCATTTTCGCTGCCATTGGCTACGGGCTCAATAATGGGTTGCAGGCCCTTATCAGCCGCCGTGCCGGCGAAAACCGCCCCGATGAAATCGGCCGCCTTTTTAACCAAGGAGTGCTCATAGGCATGGGGCTGGCCATTAGCGGTATGGTGCTTACCTGGCTGCTGGTACCTACCCTGTATCGCCTGTTCATCAGCGATGAACAGCTACTGGCGGAAGCAGTCAGTTTTCTGAATATCCGCGTACTGGGCCTGCCATTTTTATATGTATACCAGCTGCGCAATGCTTTGCTGGTAGGTACCAACCAAAGCAAGTACCTGGTGGCGGGTACCCTGGCCGAAACCCTGGCCAACATCCTTTTCGATTACCTGCTGATTTATGGCAAGTTGGGCCTGCCTGCCCTTGGCTTCAATGGGGCAGCGGTGGCCTCGGTCATTGCTGAGTTTACCGGCATGTTCGTCATCTACCTGGTTATTCATCGCAAGGGTATCGGGCGTCGCTTCGCACTATTCAGCAGCCTGCGCTTCCAAAAAGACAACAACCGCCTGATTCTGCAAATGAGTGCCCCGCTCATGTTTCAGCACGGCATCAGCATCGTCAGCTGGCAGTTTTTCTTTTTACTAATGAGCCACCACGGCAATCAGGCCTTGCAAATCAGCAACGCCATGCGAAACTTCTTTGGCTTCTTCGGATCATTTACATGGGCATTTGCAGCTACTGCCAATGCCATGGTAGCCAATGTGATAGGTCAGGGCCGCGAAGAATGGGTACAACCGTTGCTGGGTCGCATCATTCGCCTCAGCCTGGGCTTTTCGCTGTTGGTATTTGCATTGGTAAATGCTGTGCCGCAGGCTATACTGGCCATTTATGGGCAAGATGCCAGCTTTGTAGCCGCCGCCATGCCGGTGGTACGGGTGGTCACGGTGGCCATGCTGCTCATGTCGTTTAGCACCGTGTACCTCAATGCGGTGACCGGCACCGGCCAAAGCAAGGTCACGTTTGCCATTGAGCTGTTTGCCATTATTATGTACTGTGCGTACGTGTACCTGGTGGTAGAGCACTGGCACCTGTCAGTAGCCTGGGGCTGGATCAGCGAATGGGTGTACTGGATCAGCCTGTTTGTGCCGGCCTGGTGGTATATCCGCTCTGGCCGCTGGAAGGGCCGTGTGGTATAAGCCTGTACGATTGCTTACTTTCAGCGTCCAATACTCAGCCAAAACAGATATACCACATGAAGAAATGGACGCTGCTGCCTGCAG
>JALOMC010000395.1 GCA_025455665.1 Chitinophagaceae bacterium
GGACCAGGCGCAACCGGCTATACCGGGTGGCGGGCGTATTGCTCTGGCTGGGCATTGCCGCACTGGCTCCCATGGTCGTGTCACCCAAAGTCAGCCATCTTTATCAGCAGTACCACGTGGTATTTTGGGTAGAAGTATTCATGTTGGTCGTATTTGGCAGTGTGTGGCTGTACAAGGGTCGTTGGAGTGTCAACTTTAGCTAGGGCCCTGTCTACTCTTTCACGCAGGCCCCTTGCCCGCATGCTGGCGCAGTTTGGCTGGCCGGTGCCAACGGTAGCAGCACCCGTGTGCCTCGTTTGCTAAATCAGCCGGCTGCCAGCCCGCCACGCTACTGCAGCGCTGGCCGCCGGCGCAGCAGCCAGGTGCCCAGTGCCAGCAGCCATAGTAGCCACAGGCTGCTGCCTGCCAGGCCGGCCCAGGCCAGTACCGGTGTGCCCGGTAGTACGGTGGCCAGCAGCTCGGTTTGGGCGGCGGCGTACACCACGCTGGCCACGGTAGCCAGCACATGCAGCCAGCGGGGCCCTATGCGCAGTTGCCACAGTGCCCGGGTCAGTAGCAGGGTCCACCCTATGCTCAGCAGCTGGCCCAGGTGCTCGCCCAGCAGCACACCAGCCCACTGGTGAATCAGCTCAAAGCTGTGAATGGCAGCCTGCCGGGCCGCTTCATCGCCGGTAGTGTATTGGCGGGCCAGCAGGGGTACTACAAAGGTCCAGCGCAGCAGGCCTATCATTTGCACCAGCAGGCCGGCCACCCCCAGTGTGGTAGCCAGTCGTACGGCGCCATGGCGCTGCTCCAACTGCTGGCCCAGCAGCACTGCCGCTGCCAGTAGCGGTGTGCCCAGCAGGGCAAAGGCCCACCAGGTAAGCAGCAGGCGCGGCCCTCCCTGCTGAAAGGCCTGCAAGATATGCCCGGTGGGTTGGCGCAAAATGGCAGGATACTCAAACAGAAAACCAAGAGCGGTATATGGCAGCAATACACCTAAGGCGCCGGCTATCAGCAGCCAGCCAATGCGGGTGGTAGTGTTCATGTCAGTTTGTTTTTTTGTGAAAAAAAGGAAGAGGTGGCGCCGCTCAAAAGCGGAAGCTGTAGCTGATAGCCGGTGTAGGATTGAACCGGACCGGCTGATGCCGGGCTGCCAGCGCTATCAGCCCCAGGCGGGCATTCAGGCCCCGCCACACATAGTAGCGAAAGCCAATTTCGGCCGCATAGGCATTTTGCTGCCGGTAGCTGCGGGTAAGGCCCCGCAGGTACGAAACGCCGCTGTAAAATGAAGAAGGCATCGATGCCCGCCCTTTGCCTACCGGCAGCCACCAATAGCTGATGCCGGCCCGTACAAACGCCGTGGTAACGCCGCTGGTAAAATTGGTAACATAGTAGCCCCCGTGTACCGACCAACGTTGGTGCTGGTACTCCAACCCGATAGAGGGATTGCGAAATCCATTTACACTGAGGGCGTGTTTGGGAAAGGCCGGTTGCGACGAGGCGGCAGAGGCCAGCAGCACAAAGGCCAGCAGAAAACGTGTTTGCATCATTTGTTTGTTTTGTTGATGATGCAAAGCTTTGGCAGCGGGCTTTGCCGCTACCGGACATATGTCTAAATCTGCCGGCTGCAGCGCTATTTTTTTTGCCGCAGGCGGCTCAGGTGGCGGGGTGTAATGCCCAGCATGGAAGCAATGTATTGCAGTGGTACCTGCTGCAGCAAGGCAGGCTCTTCGTGGAGCAGTTTTTCGTAGCGCTGCTCGGCCGTCAGGGTAATGATGTCGAACTTGGCTTTGTCAATACAGCACAGCTGCCACTCCAGCAGGCCAATGTAAAAATCTTTGAAAGCCGGCACACTGTCCTGCAAGGTGGTGGCCGATTGTTTGTCTATCACCCACAGCTCGCAGGGCGCCAGGGTGCGCAGGTTTTCGCGGGCCGGTGCCTCGGTCAGGTACGATAGCAGCGAAGCCGCAAAGGATGGTGCCAGCGAAACATAGGTGGTCTTTTCTTCGCCGGTATCAGTAATCGAAAAGTATTGGATCTGTCCGCTGACCAGCAGTGCCAGCTGGCGAGAGGTGGTGCCCTCTTTTACAAAATACTCGCCACGCCCCAGCTGCCGGTATTTGAAATGAGTGGCAACGACGGCGGCGGCAGCGGGCTCAACGCCCTGGCTGATCAGGTATTGCTGAACTATAGACATACGGTACCTCCCGTTTAGTTGTTTGCTCACCCCACCATATCGCTCAGCGCCCTGAACAGGTGCAGCGGATACTCAGCCAATCGATTGCAGAGATAGAGGTACCACTCTTGCCCGTACACCACGTACAGGCGGCAGCGGTAGCCACGGTCCTGCCAGGCGGCCAATTCTTCGTTGCCAATGCCCAGCAGGCGCTCCAGCACATAGTGCGGCGGCTGGTGGGTATCTATCAGCTGGCACAGCGCAGGCATCAGGGCCTCGTGGTGGGTGGCCAGGGCGCAGGGGTGGTGTGCCGCCAGCAGGCGTTCGGCGTATTGCAGGTACAGGTCGTCCAGCTGCGGGCCGCGGGGCATGGCCAGACCGGCGGGGGCATCGTAGGCACCCTTCACCAGGCGGATGCTGCCCGGCAGCGCCAGCAGCCCTTCCAGATCGGTACGGGTGCGGTGCA
>JALOMC010000396.1 GCA_025455665.1 Chitinophagaceae bacterium
GGCGAAGAACTGGCCGAACAGCGAGACCGCTTTAAGAAGTACCTGAACGAGGAGATGATCAACCGCATGAGCAGCTTTGGCGGCCGCCTGCACGAGCACCTGGCCCAAATACAGCGCCGCGTAGCCGAGCTCAACCAAAGCCTCGCCGGCATCAGCTACCGCCAGCAGCCCGCCACCTACATACAGCTGGAGGCCCGCGAAGATTTCAGCCCCAATATCAAAGACTTCAGGCACCGCCTGCTGGCATGGAAGCCCAACCTGGCCGAGTACCACCGCACCAAAGACGACCGCATCCTTGAAGCCAGCTACCTGAAAATAAAAGAACTGATAGACGACCTGGAAACCAAAGAAGCCTGGCGCCGCGAGGTGATGGATGTGCGCCAATGGCTGCGCTTTGTAGCCCGCGAAGTACGGGCCGAAGACAGCAGCACCTACCGCAGCTACACCGGTACCGAAAAGCTGAGCGGCGGCGAGCAGGCACAGCTCACCTACACCATCCTGGGCAGCGCCATTGCCTACCAGTTTGGCATCACGGCCGATGGGCTGAGCCGGCGCAGCTTCCGGTTTATTTGTGTAGACGAAGCCTTTAGCCGCCAGGATGAGGAAAAAGCCCGCTACCTCATGAACCTGTGCAAGCAGCTGAACCTGCAGATCATGGTGGTGAGCCCCGACAAAACCGAGGAGTTCCGCATTGTAGAGCCTTTTGTGGCCCGCATCCACGATAGCCTGCTGTACGATATGCCCATCAAGCAACTGCAGGAGGAGCTGGGCAAAAAGAAAGCATCATGATTTCGCTGGAACAGCTGAACCAAAAAATAGCCAGACTCTACCCGAAACTACAGCGGGCGCATGTGCTGGGCGAAAACATATTTCCGATCCTGTTACCTGTTGATAAGTCAATGCCAGATGATTTTTCATCTTGGTCATCCGTGCTGCAGCCCATCATCGAGAACAGTAGTTCACATCGGCCCGATGGATACACCTTGCACTATGAGCACCGCCGCTTCCGACTGCACGGACAACAATCAGTAATAGTGGCGATCAGTTTCGACAACGCGATGCAGCTTTCCGGCTACCTGAATAAAACCGCTGCTTTTAAAAACTTTTGCGAGGATATAACCCTGGTTACCACCCGGCAGCCGGTACTGAAGCAGTGGCTGGCTACACATGGGCAGCAGGTAGAACAGCTGCACGGGCAGTGGCCAGCACTTTTGCAGCTAATCAGTTACTTCCAGCAGCACCCACTTCCTGGCTTGTTTGCCCGGGAGCTGCCGGTACCGGTCGGCAGCAAGTTTGTAGAAAAGCACCGCGCAGTACTGTATGATCTATTGGAATTGGCGCTACCTGCCTGTGCTAAGAATCCCGCCGCTGTTGGCGTTGCACAGTTTGAAAGCCGCTTTGGGCTTAAAGTGTCTCCACCACGCTTGCGTGTGCGTGTGCTCGACGAAGATTTGGCTCAACACCATACCGGTCATTTAACTGATGTAGAGGCGCCGGTTATAGAGTGGCGTCAAAAAAGCTGGCCCGTTCAACGAGTGATTATCCTTGAAAACAAAACCAATTTTTCTAATGCCGATCTTTTCTTAAGTCTACCGGCATTAGCCGGCACCGTTGCCTTATTCGGGGCAGGAAAAGCGGTAGCAACCTTAGGCGATATTCAATGGCTGGCCAATGCTGACATTTGGTATTGGGGCGATGTAGATGCCGAAGGGTTCGAAATGCTCAATACCATCCGCAATTACTACCCACATATCAAGGCGCTGTGTATGGATGAGGCTACGTGGCAAATGCATAAGGCGTTTACCACAGCCGGCAGTGGTGCCTCCAGTCGCCAGCTACCATTTCTCAAAGCCACCGAAGCAGCGCTTTATGAGCAGCTTTGTCAAACAAATAGGCGGTTAGAACAGGAATACATCGACCACGGCTTCGTGGTAGCGCAGATCCATGCACTTTTACGCCCCTGATCAGGCACTTTGCAAGAGACACCAGTGCATGCATGAGCCTATATTCAGCAAAGAAGCCTCCAGTCACCAGCGGGGCCAGATTTACTGCCGGCCTGCTTCAGAAGACCAACGCTTGCACCAGCTGATGATGGCTTCGTTTACCACTGCTGCCCTGTCGAACTGCGGCGAGTGCCCGGCTTCTGCTACCAGCAGCCAGTCCTTTGCCGGGGCTTGTAGCTGCTGGTAGTATTGCTGTACCAGGGGCCATGGCGTATTGTAGTCGGCAGCACCACTTATAAAGAATACCGGCACTTGCACGAATGCTACATCGCGGCGCAAATCAAAGTCGTTGAAATAAGGATCGGCAAACATGCGACCAGCAGTACTGGCAGAGGCTTTGCTCCATTGTATCACCGCACCAATGCTTGTTTTGCGCAACATCAGCCAAACCCAATCACGGTAGTGATGACGGCCAAAGCGTTCGCCGCCCAACCGGAGCAGCCAGTGTTTTTGTTGAACCAGATCTGAAAAGCCATGGGCGTACATCTGCAGGTAGTGCCCATTTTTCGGTGGGCCCATGGCCTGCAGCGTTGCTACTGCCTGTGTAGCACCTTGTTGCTTTGCTTGCAGCAGAGTGTATTGGTACGATTGCAGTTCACCTTCATAGGCAGCTACCTCCTGGCCAATAGCTGTATAGCTGGCCAATAGCTCGGGGTAGGCCCTGGCCACGTACATACCCAGCCTACTGCCCCAGCTATGGCCTACCAGGTGTAGTGGCCTATTGCCGAAGCGTTGTTGTAGCTGCAGTATCAGCTGGTGCACATCTTCAATAAAAATCGGAACCGATAGTTGTGTATCGGCAGGCTGGCGGCCATAGCTACGACCCGCCCCACGCTGCTCATAGTATACTACCACAAAGTGTTGCTCCAGCTCACGATTGAAATGACGGAGCATAGCCGTAGCCGCTGCGCCAGGCCCACCATGCAGCCACAGCAGCAATGGTGCATCGGCCTGCTGCCCACGCAGGCACACATAGTGCTGCTGGCCATTGATGTGCCAGTAGCCTTCTTCATACAAAGGCCTCGATGATGCGATAGCTGGCAGCAGGCTGTACAGTGCCAGCAGTAGCGGCCAACAAAAGCGGATGGGATGATGCAAGTTTAATTTCATAGCGACTCACTCTTTCTGAAACCAATAAGTGGTAAACTCTACCGAGGGATGCACCGATAGCTCAAATCCTGACACGCGGCCGCCGCTGGTTTGAAACGGTACCAC
>JALOMC010000054.1 GCA_025455665.1 Chitinophagaceae bacterium
AGCTTCGTACGCTGCACCTGCAAAAGCAGCTTTTTGCTCGCCGCCGATGGCCGTAGTGGCCCAAGTGATGCCGCCCATACTACCGCCGCTGCCGCTGGTGCTAAGCACCAAATGGCTTTGTACATCATTGCCCACACTGCTGTTGTTCCATATTTCCATCACCCGGGCCGGGCCGCCGTGGCCATATACCCCAGGGTTGGGTTGGTTGATGCCAATAGCGCCATTGCCTTTTATGCGCAGCAATTCATTGGAACTGGTGGCACTGCCCGCCGAGTAAAAAACATGGTCGGCATTGCTGGCATCGGTTTGGTAGCGCAGCACACCACCGTTTATACCAAAGCCATAGTACTGGTGATCGTTGTTGGCACCTTCATACAATACTATTTTTCTATTCACAGTGGTATTGGCAAATTGCAGCGGGGCATTAGTACCGGCTACACCAATACCAACGTTGCCATTGCCTTTTATGCGCAGCAATTCGTTGGAAGCTGTAGCAGAAGCCGCCGAGTAAAAAACATGGTCGGTGCCTATTGCATCGGTCTGGTAGCGCAAAGCCCCACCAACAAGACCAAATGGGCCTCCAATGTTAAACCCGTCTACACCAAATCCTATAAACTGGTGATCATTGTTGACGTTTTCATATAAAACAATTTTCCGGCTTTGCGACGTGCTGCTGAATTGTAGCGGCGCATTGGGGTTGTCTACATTGCTGAGGCCTATATTACCATTTCGCAGCACTGTAATGGCGTTGCTGCGGAAATTATCATTGGCTCCATTGCCTATCTGAAAAATTCGGTCTGTTGGAGCAGATACAGCGGCATTGGGTGCGTCCCTATCATCGTTGTACCTGCCAAAAGATGCGCTACCAACCGATTTTGCCCGGGTACCTATACCGCTTGCTAATGAGCCCACACCACTTGCATGCGTAAATTGACCGAAGGAAACTGAATGGTCGTTGGTGCCCATGGCAGTGCTTGCATCCCCACTAGCCAAGCCACCTTGCCCCATGGCAGTGCTGGCCGAACCACGGGCAATGCTTCCTAAGCCCATGGCGGTGCTGAAATTGCCATTGGCAATAGTACTTTCTCCTATGGCGGTGCTGCTTGGGCCTCCGGCAACGGTTAAGTACCCCATGGCGGTGCTCACGAAACCGGAGGCCTTTGATCCAAAACCCGAAGCGAAAGAGTAACGGCCAATACTGTCGGCGTCCCATTCAGTACTGGTAGCGAAGCCAGCCCGAAACGCCGCTTTATCGGCATACCACATCATACGCCGGCCGTTGCCACTGATGGGTACCGGTCCTGCTGGTAATGGCGCAAAGCTGGGAGCGGCAAACAGCACGTTGCTATCAACCACATGCAGGCGGGCTGCAGGAGTAGAAGTGCCGATACCCACACGCCCGTTGTTGGTATTAGAAATATTCGTGCCACTGATTTGCCAAAATCCACCCGGTGTAGCCGTGGTGGTCAGTCGCCGCCAGCCACCGGCACTGCGTACCATCAGGGCGGCACTGTCGGTATCAAACACAATCAATCCATTGGCAGGTGTAGCAATGGCGTTGCGCTGGGCGGCCGTCATACGCGGAGGCAGCAGGCCTCGGGTGGTGCTGCTTACATCCAGGGCGGCGCTGGCAGCCGGTGTAGTGGTACCAATGCCTACCGTGGATTGCGCCTGAGAAAGTGTAAAAACAAACAAGCATATAGCAGCTAGCAGCACTCTCATACAAGTATGGTTTGCTACAAATCTCATGAGCAGCCAGCAGCACTACAATCCCCTGAAAACACCATTTGTGTGCATGTATGCGGCAGGGTACACAAAAAAATCCAGCCAGTTGGTTTCCCCAATCTGGCTGGATAGCTTCAGGTGTATGGTAAAGTATTGCCTTACTCTTTTACAAAAGGCAGCACAACAGATGCTTCGCCGGCATCCAGCAATTGGAGCCGGTAAGTACCCGCCGGCAGCTGGCTCAAATTGGCGCTCAGCTGCCAGGTGCCGGCTGCTATCGGCAGCCGCATCAGTACCTGCCCACGCATATTCAGCACGTTGGCTTGCGCAGGTTTGGCCAGTGCGGCCGGTAGCAGCAGCATCAGCTGGCTGCGCACGGGGTTGGGCGCTATCATGGCACGGCGCATGCCCTGGCGCTGCAGCAGTGTTATTACACTCGACACGCTGAAGCGGCCATCCTGATCGATCTGCCTGATACGATAGTAATGCATACCGGCAGCAGGCTGGGTGTGCAGAAACTGGTACTGCCTGCTGGTAGTACTATTGCCGGCGGCAGCTACCGTACCAATGGCCTCAAAGCGGCGTCCGTCGGTACTGTGCTCTACCACAAAGTGTTTCGTGTTGGCTTCGTTGGCAGTGCCCCACCACAGCCAGGCCCCATCGTTGCGCATTTCGCCACGTACATACTGCCAGGTTACCGGCAGGGCCGAGCCCTTGGCAAACGGAACGACCGTGGTAAGACTGTATGGATTATTGCGGCTGCGGATGTACAACAGGTGGTCGCCTACGGCCACCCCCGACAAGTCAATGGATACATTGAGGTCGACCACATTGACAGATGAAGTGAAAGTAATGGGCGTAGCATTACCAAAACCAGGATCATCATCAATGAAATACTCAAGCCGCTGCAAAGCAGTAGGCGCTGCCGGCGCTGTAGGGTAAGCGGCGGCTGTCAGGTTATCATACAACCGCAGGCTGGTCTGGCTCCAGTTGCCTGCCGCATCGCGGGTGCGGATACCCAGTGTGTAAATGGCAGGCGCCGACGGTACAGTGAGCACAAAATTGGCATTGGCAATATTGGTGCCCGGTACTATCGGCAGTGCTGTAGCATTGCCCAGCCCGGGATCGGTACCAATGAAGTACTCAGCCGCTACTATATTGCCAGCGGTGTTGCTACCAGGATAGGGAATAAGATCGAGCTTCGCCAGCGTTTGCACCGATGTTTGGCTCCACTGCCCCAGCGCATTGCGGGTACGAATACCCACCCGATGAAAGCCCACCGGAAGTGAAGCCACGTTGAGTACTGCCGCCAGATCAGTCACATTTGATTGAGCGGGTAGTGTTAGTGGCGTAGCGTTGCCAAATCCCGGATCGACATTTAAGAAGTACTCGGCCCCTGCCAAATCAGCAGTCGTACCGGCGGTGCCATAAAGCGGCAGATCGAATTTAAAAACGGTAGCCAGCGAAGTAAGGCCCCAAGCACCATCGGCATTACGAAAACGAAGACCCATAGTCCTCACACCTGCTGGTACACCCACCAGCGATACAATGGTGTTAAGCCCCGCCAAGTCTGTGCCAGCAGTGATACTGATTGGAGTAGCATTGCCAATGCCCGGATCGGTTACAAAAAAATATTCGCCGGCTACAAGATCAGGGGTGGGCGTGGCTACCGGATAATTGGGCTGTGCCCACACCGCTGAAGCCAGTACCACAGTACCCAACAAGGCAGCACATTTTTTAAAAGCTAACATAGCTGGTTGATTTTTAGCGATGATGCAATGAAATCAACACGCCTAGTTATTGCTGCGGGTGCTGAGCGTAATATTCATGGTGGTGGCCGCAGCGGGTACCGTAGCAGGCGTTGTAAGCGAGTAAATGCTGGGAATGGGCGGAATACCACTCAGGCGATACGGATCGGCCGTACCAAACGGGCCCACATCGGGGGTAACGCCGCCCACAGTTTCGCCAGCGCCAATAGCAATGGAGCTGGGGCTGAGCCGATAGCGGCCATCAACAGTACCAGTATTCAAAATAATGCGGGTGACATCATTGGCAGGTGCAGACTGATTGCCATTACCGGCAGGAAAAACATTGGCAAATTGCGAAATGTTGTGACGTACCACACAATTGGTGGCGTTAAAGCCTGGCCCGCCCACATTGATCAAAATATTGTTGGCAAAGTAGGCGTTTTGAATGACCACGGAGCTGGTGAACAGATTGTTCCTGATAAGAGCACTCAATACATTTGCACTGGAGGTGTTCAAGCCGGTCGTGAATATGCAATTGGTAATCTCCAGGTCGACAAAATTGAAGGTACTATAGCTAAACCCAGCCGAAATAAAGCATTTATTGAAGCGAATACCAACAGCCTGCTGGCCAGCGGTAGCATTCGTGTTCCAGCTAATACCAGAGACGATATAGCATCTTTCAAACGTGATATTATCTGCTCTTGGATCCAGCCAGAGCGTACCAAGTTCTACACCCAGGAATCTGCTCCCGGTCGCCAGTGTATCAAAAGCAAGGGCAGAAGCGAAGCGGGCGCCATTGACATTTGCCTGCAGGCCAGTATTTCCCGGGAAACTTACGTTGGCAGGGTCTAAAAAATACCCCGGACCAATGATCACCAGTCTCTTGTTCAGTTGCGTGGGTGTATAGGCAGTAGCCGATGGTTCAAGGTAGAGGGTGTCGCCATTCAAAACACTGGCGCTGGCCACTGCCGTATTGAAGTTGTTGAAAGCAGCAGATGCACCGGCATTGTTGTTGACGCGGTGTACTGTGGCATTTACCTGTACTGCGCCCAGTAGCATGGCACAGCCCAGCAAGAGTGAAGTTGTTTTCATAGGATAACGATTTTTTAAAAAAGCTGAATGACAAATGAGGATTTAGGTAGTGGTCCGCCGGCAAGGCGTCTACTCCATACAAATATCGTCTGCTTACCTTCGATTTTCACTCCCTGAAAATAGGGATACGCCATCCCCCAAACCGGTGAAATTGGCTTAATGGGTTGGTGCTACTACAGTGGCTGGCTATCTTGTACGCCTATGCCGATACTGAGAAAACAACTACTGCGGAGCTTTGCCACCGTATGTGTCGTGGGCTGCTGGCTGGTAAGTGCCGCACAGTCGGCTCAGCTGGCCGACACCGTGCAGCTACTGGCCGATATAAAAACCGCCCAAGGGCTGGAAGCTACCGACCTGGAAGGTGCCAAAAGTATATACCGGCGGGTGCGGCAGCGCAGCGAGCAGATAGGATGGCGAACGGGCACTTTTAAATACTACGCCAACTACACAGCGGTGCTGATGATGCAGTCTCGTGCCGATAGTAGCCTGACGCTGAACCTGGAAGCGCTGGCCCTGGCCCGCCGCAGTAGCCGGCCCGAAGAACTGATGGGCGTGCTTACCAACCTGGGGCGTACCTACACCGCGCTGGATGCCCACGAACAGGCCATTGACCACCTGCTGGAAGCAAGGCAGGTGGCCACACAATACCAACTGACACAGCAATCGGGCATTTTAGTAGACAACCTGGCACTGGCATATGGAGCACTGCGCCGCTTTCCCGAGGCCATCCGCTATCACCACGAAGCCATCAGCTACTTTGGCCCTCAGCAGGATACGGTCGGCATCGCCTATAGCTACAGCAATTTGGGCATCGCCTTCCTGCGCAGCCAGCAGTACGATTCGGCCAGCTGGTACCTGCAAGCGGCCGCCACCCTCAACCAACGCCTGAACGATAGCTATCTGCGCTTGACCATTTTGCTCAATGAGGCCAGTGTGTTGTTGATGAAAAAAGAATATGCCGCTATGCGCCCTTTGTGCGAACAAGCACTGGCGCTGGCACAGCAGCTGGCACAAGGTGAGCGGGCCAGTAGTGCCTTGTTTGGCCTTGCACTGGCCGATTTTTTTGACCGTCGCTTTTCCTCGGCTACTACCCATGCACGGCAGGGCTTGCAATATGCCAAAGAAGCCTCCTCGAAAAGCGGCATGCAAAAACACCTGGAACTGCTGAGCGAACTGGCTATTGTAGCCAATGACCTGCCCTTGTACGACAGCCTGAACCGCGAAAGCAACGCCCTGAGCGATAGTATTAACAACGAGGTGATTCAAAAAAGCAGCCTCGGACTGCAGATACGGTACGAAACCAGCCAACAGCAGCTGCGCATAGCCAGCCTGGAAAAAGACCAGGCAGTAAAGCGGCAATGGAACTGGCTATTGGCCTTCGCCCTGGCCGCGGCCGCCATTATTGGCTATCTCATGTACCGTATGTTTAAAAACCGGCAGCAGCTGGCACGCCAACATGCTGCCCTGCAGCAGCACCGCATAGAAGAACTGGAACAGGCGCAACAGTTGCTGGCTACACAGGCGCTACTAAAAGGGCAGGAAGAGGAGCGCACCCGATTGGCCCGCGACCTGCACGATGGCCTGGGCAGCATGCTGAGCGGCGTGAAGCTGAGCCTGGGGGCTGTAAAAGGAAATATGTTGCTGACCGACGAGTATGCCCAACTATTTGGCCGGGCCCTGGACAAACTGGACGAAAGCATAGCTGAAATGCGCCGGGTAGCCCACAGCATGATGCCAGAGGCGCTGCTGCGGCTGGGCCTGCAGCAGGCAATACAAGACTTTTGCGATGGGCTCAAAAGCATTTCACCCATGAAGATCAGCTGCCAGCTTTATGGCGATAGCAAACGCCTGAGCGCTGGTGCCGAAATAGTGATATACCGGGTGGTACAAGAGCTGGTAAATAATGTGCTGAAACACGCCGAGGCTACGGAACTGTTGGTACAAGTGGTGCAATCAGCTGAGCAAATCAGCATTACGGTAGAAGATAACGGACGCGGCTTTGACCAGCGCATACTGCCTGCGGGTGCAGGCTTGCAAAATGTACAATCTCGTGTGGCATACCTCAACGGACAGCTGGAGATAAAATCGCTTGCAGGCCACGGCACCTTTATACATTTCGACATTCCAATTGAAACATCCGCATGAGCACACGCATCAACCTGCTGATAATAGACGATCACCCCATGGTAATAGAAGGCATGAAGGCGATGCTGCAGCAACTGAGTTTTGTACAGCTGCAGGCCAGCGCCATGAATGCTTTTGATGGCATTGAAATGCTGAAAAAGCATCAGGTGGACATAGCCATAGTAGACATTAACCTGCCAGACATTAGTGGCATCGAGCTTACAGCAAAAATCAAAAAGGAGTTTCCAAAAGTGCAGGTGCTGGCCATGAGCACCTTTAAAGAGCGGAGCTACATTTCGCAAATGATACAAAATGGCGCCATTGGCTATCTGGTAAAGAGTGCTTCGAAGGAAGAAATAGAGGAAGCCATCCTCAGTGCCTACGAGGGTAAGTTTTACCTGAGCCAGGATCTGAACATGAGCCGACAGGACCAGCAAGACATTCCTGCACTGCCCATTTTGAGCAGTCGGGAAAAAGAAGTACTGAAACTAATAGCCGACGGGCTCACAAATCCGCAGATAGCGCAGCAACTATTCATCAGTCTGCACACGGTTGATAGCCATCGAAAAAATCTGTTGACCAAGTTTGCCGTAAACAACACTGCCAGCCTTATAAAGCTGGCAGCGAAGTACAATATGATTTGAGTAGATACTCAGGCAAACGGCATCTTTACCACTTTGGCCTTCAGCAAGCGTGCCCGCACATCTACATACACTTCTGCGTCCAGCTGATGGTGTCCGTTGGCGATGTAGGCCATCCCAATGGCTTTGCCCAAGGTGGGCGCCTGCGTACCACTCGTTACCACCCCTATTGGCTCTCCGGCGGCGGTTTTCACCTCGTAGCCGTGGCGGGGTATGCCTTTGTCTATCATTTCTATTCCCACCAGTTTGCGGCTCACGCCTTGCTCTTTTTGCTGCAGCAGGGCTTCGCTATTGGTAAATGGCTTGGTAAACTTGGTGATCCATCCGAGGCCGGCTTCGAGCGGGCTGGTCGTATCGTCAATGTCGTTGCCATACAAGCAATAGCCCATTTCTAACCGCAGGGTGTCACGGGCGCCCAGGCCTATCGGCTTCAGGCCTTGTGGGGCACCCAATTCAAAAATGGCATCCCACACTTTATCGGCATTGCCGTCTTTGTCTTCAAAATAAATTTCTACGCCACCCGCACCTGTATAGCCGGTAGCACTGATCAGTACATTGTCGACACCGGCAAATACCGCCTTTGCAAATGTGTAGTACTTCAAATTGCAGATGTCGGTATCTGTAAGCGGCTGCAGCATTTTGCAGGCGTTGGGGCCCTGTATGGCCAGCAGGCAGGTTTTATCGCTGATGTTGTGCATCTCTGCACCCTCGGTGTTAAAGCTGCTGATCCAGTTCCAATCTTTTTCAATATTGCTGGCATTTACCACCAGCATGTAAGCCTTGTTTTCTTCCAAACAATACACCAGCAAATCATCTACAATGCCCCCCTCGTGGTTGGGCAGGCAGCTGTACTGCGCCTTGCCGGCGGTCAGCTTGCTGGCATCATTACTCGTTACCCGCTGTATCAGGTCCAGTGCGTGGGGGCCTTTCAGTACAAATTCACCCATATGGCTCACATCAAACACCCCCGCGTTGGCACGTACAGTGGCATGCTCATCATTAATGCCGCTGTAGCTGATCGGCATATTGTAGCCGGCAAACTCGGCCATTTTGGCGCCCAGCGCCAGATGCTTGTGCGTAAAGGGGGTATTTTTCATCAGGCAACTTTTTTTGTGCGGCAAATGTAAGTGCAGCCGCCGGTTTGGCCGCCTTATTGTACCCAGCCAGCCCGCTACACAGGCGGCTAAAAAAAGTGAGCCCCGCTGAGAACAGCAGGGCGTGCCTTTGTCAACCTAAACTAACAACTAAAATCTTTTTATCGCCAGCCGCCACCGAGTGCTCTATACAGCCGGATGCCTGCCTGAAAAAGTTCCTTTTTGCGTGTTACTAATTGCAGCTCGGCATCGAGTACACCGCGCTGGGCCGTAATAATTTCGAGGTAGTTGGCATAGCCCGCCACATACAGGTCGCGGCTGGTGCTGACGGCTTCGGTCAGTTCTTGCAGTTCTTTCTCCTTCAGCTTGTAGGCTTCGCTCAAAAACTCCAGACCTTTTATTTCCGCCACCACTTCATTCACCCCCTGTAACAGTGTCTTCTGGTATTGTAGCAGCGCCTCCATGTTGGCTGCGTTTGCCATTTTGTATTGCCCCTTTACCCGGCCCTGCTGAAAAATGGGCGCCGTCAGGCCAGCCAGTGCACCAGCAGCCATCGAGGTGATATCGAACATCTGCGCCGGTGTAAAGGCCTGAAAACCTACATACGGCGTAATGGTGAGCGATGGGTAAAAAAGCGCCCGGGCCGCTTTCACGTCGGCCTGTGCAGCCTGCAGGTTGTACTCGGCAATGCGCATATCAGGCCGGCGGCTCAGCAGGTTGGCTGGCACACCGTACTTCAGCTGGCCGGGTAGCTGCTGTGTCATCAAATTGATGCCCAAATTGATGGGCTGCGGATGCCTGCCCAGCAACAGGTTCAGCTGATTTTCTACCAGCACGATGCCCTGCCGCATCAGGAAGTTCAGTCCTTGCGTATTCAACAGCTGTGCCTGAAACTGCTGCACCGCCAATTGGGTAGCACGGCCTGCTTCCTTTTGCGCCTTTACTACTTCCAGCTCATTGGTCTGCAGTTCTATGTTCTTTTTAATAACGTCCAGCTCATAGTACAACGCTTGCAGCTCGTAGTACAAATTGGCTACTTCGGCTACCAGCATGGTGGTAATGAGATTGCGCCCTTCGGTGGTAGCCAAAAAGCGGGCCTGCGCAGCCTGCCGTTGGCTTTTCAGCCGGCCCCACAGGTCTACTTCCCACTGGCTGCGTACACCCACAAACACATCGGTCACGGGGTTGGGCACCCGCATGTCTTCGGTGATATTGTTGCTCTTGTTCAGATCAAAGTTGCCCACGCCATTCATGGTATAGAGAGCGAACCTATCTACACCGGCGCTTACCACACCACCCACGCTGGGCAGCAGCGCCTTGCGGGCTATGGCTGCCTGCGCTTGCGCCATCTCAATGCGTTGCGTAGCTATTTTCAGGTCGGGGTTGGCAGCCAGCGCTGTGTCAATCAACTTTACCAAAAACGTATCGGTAAAAAACTGTTGCCAGGGCATATCGGCCAGAGTGGCACTACTATCGGTACCGCTGCTGCGGGTGTACACCGCGGCCGGGCGGGCACGTTCGGGCATGGCCACTTCACGGGCTGCCTTGCAGCCCATCAGTACCATTAGTACCAGCCACCATTTCCAGTGTCCCTTTATCATCATCCTAGGCTTCATACTTCTTCGTCTGTTCAATTTTTGCTCGTCGTTATTTTATACCAATGCTTCTTCGGGTTCCTGCACTATTGGCTGCAGCGGTGCGGGGGCATTCGCTACAGGTGGCTTCCCTTTTACCCGCTCATTTAGCGTGGCAAATACCAGGTACAAGCCAGGTATTACAAAAATGCCAAACACTGTACCCATGAGCATGCCACCAGCGGCGGCCGTGCCTATGCTGCGGTTGCCCATAGCGCCTGCACCGCTGGCTATACATAGTGGTATCAGGCCCGCAATAAAGGCAAAGCTGGTCATGAGAATGGGACGCAGACGCAGCACTGCACCCTCCATAGCAGCGTTCAGTATGCTCAAACCTTCGGCCCGGCGCTGCATGGCAAACTCTACAATCAAGATGGCGTTTTTACTGAGCAAACCTACCAGCATCACCAGCGCCACCTGAGCGTAAATATTGTTTTCAAGCCCCGCCATTTTCAAAAACAAAAAGGCACCGAACATACCAATGGGCAGTGAAAGCAATACCGATAATGGCATGATGAAACTTTCGTACTGCGCTGCCAGCAGCAGGTATACAAACACCAGTACAATGATGAGTACAAAGGCTGCCTGATTGCCGCTCAAAATTTGCTCACGGGTCATGCCGCTCCATGCATAGGCAAAACCACGCGGCAGGGTTTCGGCAGCTACCTTCTCCACCGCCTTAATGGCATCGCCACTGCTGTAGCCGTCGGCGGCGTCGCCGTTTATAAGCGC